>CBIMJO010000639.1:0-6141 GCA_966244135.1 uncultured Actinocrispum sp.
GCTGGCCGGTACCTACGGCACGCCCGGCCAGGCCAACTACGCCGCAGCAAACGCAATCCTGGACGCTCTCGCCGAGCACCGGCGCGCCCAGGGACTGCCGGCCACGTCGCTGGCCTGGGGGCCGTGGGTTTCCGGGATGGCCGGGACGCTGTCCGACGCGGACGTCCAGCGGCTGACCCGGATGGGCACGCCGCCGCTGCTACCTGAGGACGGCCTGGCCCTGTTCGACGCGGCCATGAACACCAGCCAGCCGACCGTTGTCCCGGTCCGGCTGGACCTGCCGCAGCTGCGGTCCCGCGGCGAGATCCCGCACCTGCTGCGCGGCCTGATCCGCACCCGCTCCCGCCGGACAGCTGTCCGTTCGGCAGCCGCGGTTACCCTGGTCGACCGCCTTACCCAGCTAGTGGCCGCTGAGCAGCTGGAAGTCCTGCTGGGCATCGTGCGCACCGAGGTCGCGCACGTTCTCGGCCACGGCAGCGCCGACGTCATCGAGCCCACGCGCGCCTTCCAGGAGCTGGGCTTCACCTCGCTGACCGCCGTTGAGCTGCGTAACCGTCTCGGTGAGGCCACCGGGCTGCGGCTGCCTGCAACGGCCGTGTTCGACTACCCGACCCCGGCGGCGATCGCCGAGTACGTGCTCACCGAGCTGCTCGGCACTGCTGCGGAGACGGCCACCCCGGTCGCGTCGGCCGTGGCGTCCGGCGACCCGATCGTCATCGTCGGCATGAGCTGCCGATACCCCGGCGGGGTTACCTCACCCGAGGACCTGTGGGAGCTGGTCGCGTCCGGAACCGATGCCGTGTCCGGGTTCCCGGCCAACCGCGGCTGGGCTTTGGACATCTACAACGCCGATCCGGAGCACACCGGCACCTCCTACACGCGGGCCGGCGGGTTCGTGCACGACGCTCCCGAGTTCGACGCCGACTTCTTCGGCATGTCCCCGCGAGACGCCCAGGCGACCGACGCGCAGCACCGGCTGCTGCTCGAGGCCACCTGGGAGGCCGTGGAGCGGGCCGGGATCGACCCGAACTCGTTGCGCGGCAGCCAGACCGGTGTTTTCGCCGGCCTGATGTACAACGACTACGCCATGTTGGTCACCGGCGACGAGTTCGAAGGATACCGCGGCAACGGAACCTCGGGCAGCGTCGCCTCCGGCCGAGTGGCCTACACCTTTGGCTTCGAGGGCCCGGCCCTCACCATCGACACGGCCTGTTCGTCCTCTTTGGTCGCCATGCACCTCGCCGCCCAGGCACTGCGTAACGGTGAATGCTCGTTGGCCCTCGCCGGTGGTGCCACGGTGCTGTCGACCCCCTACGCCTTCATCGAGTTCTCCCGGCAGCGCGGGCTCGCTCCCGACGGCCGGTCCAAGCCGTTCGCCGAGGCGGCTGACGGGGTCGGCTGGGCCGAGGGCATCGGCATGCTGGTGCTGGAGCGCCAGTCCGACGCGATCCGCAACGGCCACAAGATCCTGGCCGTCCTGCGTGGATCGGCGATCAACTCCGACGGCGCCTCCAACGGCCTGAACGCCCCGAACGGCCCGTCGCAGCAACGCGTGATCCGCCAGGCCCTCTCGAGCGCCGGTCTGTCCACTTCGGACGTCGACGTGATCGAGGCGCACGGCACCGGCACCACCCTCGGTGACCCGATCGAGGCGCAGGCGCTGCTGGCCACCTACGGCCGGGACCGCGAGGAGCCGCTGCTGCTCGGTTCGGTCAAGTCCAACATCGGCCACACCCAGGCGGCCGCCGGTGTCGCCGGTGTGATCAAGATGGTCATGGCGATGCAGCACGGTCTCGTGCCCAAGACCCTGCACGTCGACCAGCCTTCGTCGCATGTGGACTGGTCCGATGGCACGCTGTCGCTTGCCACTGAGGCTGTCGCGTGGCCGGAGACCGGTCGTCCGCGCCGCGCTGGTGTGTCGTCGTTCGGTATCGGCGGCACCAACGCCCACCTCATCCTCGAGGCGCCTGCTTTTGTTGACGCGTCTGAGACTCCCGAGCTGGGTGTGACCCCACTGGTGCTGTCCGGCAAGTCCGAGCAGGCGCTGCGGGCTCAGGCCGAGCGGCTGGCGTCTCATGTGGACGAGTCGGGCGAGAGCCTGACCGACATCGGCTTCTCGCTGACCGCTGCCCGTGCCTCGTTCGATCACCGTGCTGCTGTGGTGGCGACTGACCACGAGTCCGTTGTGGACGCACTGAAGTCACTGGCTCGCGGTGCTTCCGCCCCCGGCGTGTTCTCCGCCGAGGTCGCAGGTGGCAAAACGGCGTTTGTGTTCGCCGGGCAGGGTGGGCAACGGCTCGGCATGGGCCGGGAGCTGTACGAGCGGTTCCCGGTGTTCGCCGAGGCGTTCGACGCCGTGCACGCCGAGTTCGAGGCCGTGTTCCGCGAAGTCATGTGGGGCACGAGCGAAGAGGTGCTGAGCGAGACCGTCTTCACTCAGCCCGCCCTGTTCGCCTTGCAGGTGGCGCAGTTCCGGCTGCTGGAGTCGTGGGGTGTCAAGCCCGACTACCTCGTTGGCCACTCGATCGGCGAGATCGCCGCCGCGCACGTGTCCGGAATCCTGTCGCTGCCGGACGCCTGCAAGCTGGTGTCCGAGCGAGCCCGGCTGATGCAGGCCCTGCCGCACGTCGGCGCGATGGTCTCGATCCGGGCGACCGAGGACGAGGTCCGTCCATTGTTGACGGAGAAGGTCGGCATCGCCGCGGTGAACGGACCTCGGTCGGTGGTCGTCGCCGGCGACCAGGCCGAGGTGCTCGCGATCGCCGAGCAGTTCGAGAAGGCCAAGCGGCTCAACGTCTCGCACGCGTTCCACTCGCCGCTGATGGAGCCGATGCTGGAGGAGTTCAGCGCCGCCGTCGCGGACATGGCCTTCAGCGAGCCACGCATCCCGATGATCACGACTGCCGCCACCGAGTCGCCGATCACCACGGCCGAGTACTGGGTCCGGCATGTCCGGGAGTCGGTCCGTTTCGCTGACGCTGTTGCGGAACTGGCTCGGCTTGGCGTCCGGACGGTCCTGGAATTGGGCCCGGATGGCGCGCTGTCCTCGCTGGTCGACGAGATCGGCGAGGTCACCACGATCTCCGTCCTGCGCAAGAACCAGCCCGAGGAGCTGACCGCGGCGAGCGCCCTCGCTCAGCTGCACGTCCACGGCGTTTCGGTGGACTGGACCGCGTTCTACGCCGGTGCCCACGTGGTCGACCTGCCCACGTACGCCTTCCAGCGCCAGTTCTACTGGGCGGCCGAGCACGTCGACCCGGAGCGGGCGCTGATCGACTCGTGGCGTTACCGGGTCACCTGGGAGCCGGTCCAGACCACAGGTTCGGCCGACGGCACCTGGCTCATTGTCGCGCCGGACAACACCCTCGCGATTGCCTTGAGTGAGGCTGGAGCCGACATACGCACGGCAATCGTCGACCCGGCCTGCACGGACCGCGCCGCCATCGCGTCCCTGCTGGGTGACACCTCGGACATCACCGGCGTCATCTCGGCCAACAACGTCCTGGTGACAGCGGCATTGGTCCAGGCCTTGGGCGACCTCGAAGTGGAGGCGCCGGTCTGGGCCGTCACCCACGGAATCACCGAAGATCCGGCTCAGGCGCAGGTGTGGGGCCTTGGTCGGGTCGTCGCCCTGGAGCAGCCGCAACGCTGGGGTGGTCTGATCGACGTTCCCGCCGACGACCCGGCCCTGCTGCTCTCGGTGCTCGGCGGGTCCGAGGACCAGGTCGCGGTCCGGCCGGATGGCGTGTTCGCCCGCCGGCTTTCGTGCTATTCCATCGCATCGGACGCCGCCGACGAGTTCACGGCTCATGGCTCGGTGCTGATCACCGGTGGCACGGGCGGTCTGGGCGCCGAGGTCGCGCGTTGGCTGGCCTCGGCCGGGGCTTCGCGGCTCGTCCTGACCAGCCGTCGCGGTCCGGATGCCCCTGGTGCGGCCGAACTGAAGAGCGAACTGGAGCAGGCCGGCGTCCAGGTCGACATCGTGGCCTGCGACGTGGCTTCGCGCGAGGCCCTCGCCGCTGTGCTGGAAACGATCCCGGACCTGACCGGTGTCGTGCACGCGGCCGGTGTCGGTCAAGCGGGCGCTGGTCTGGACCAGACGTCCATCGCGGACTTCGAGTCGGTGCTGGCCGCCAAGGCCGCCGGTGCCGCGAACCTCGACGCACTCGTCGGCGATGTCGACCTGTTCGTGCTGTTCTCGTCGATCGCGGGCGTGTGGGGGAGTGGCGGCCAGAGTGCTTACGCCGCAGGCAATGCGTACCTCGACGCGCTCGCCGAGAACCGCCGTTCCCGTGGGCTGAAGGCCACCTCGATCGCGTGGGGCCCGTGGGCCGAGGCCGGAATGGCGACCAGCGAGGTCATGAGCGAGCACCTGCAGCGCCGTGGCCTCGGCATGATGGCGCCCGAGCTGGCCATGCAGGAGCTGCGGCAGGCGGTCCTGCGGCCCGATGCCGTGATCACCGTCGCCGATGTCGACTGGCCGAAGTTCCACCCGATCTTCACTGCCGCCCGGCCGAACACCTTGTTCGCCGAGTTGCCCGATGTCAAGCAGCAGAACACCACCACCGCCGACGCGGCCCTCGTAGCACGCCTGCGGGATCTGTCCGAAAAGGACCAAATCCGCGCCCTGCTCGACCTGATCCGCACCGAGGCCGCGACCGTCCTCGGCCACGCGGCGGCGGACTCCGTTGGCGCGCAACGACCGTTCCGCGACATGGGCTTCGACTCGCTGGCCGCGGTGGAGCTGCGCAAGCGCTTGGTCACGGTGACCGGGCTGGCGTCACTGCCGACCACGATGGTCTTCGACTACCCGACCCCGGCAACCCTCGCCGAGCACCTTCGGACCCAGCTCGTCGGCGGTGCCCTGGCCGAGGCCGACCTCGCCGCGGAAGCCGCGTTGAACGAGCCGATCGCGATCGTCGGCATCGGCTGCCGGTTCCCAGGTGGCGTGCAGTCACCGGAACACCTGTGGGACCTGGTGATCAACGGCGTTGACGCGATCGGCGAGTTCCCGGCCGACCGTGGCTGGGACATCGCGAACCTCTACGACTCCGACCCCGACAAGGCCGGGAAGACCTACTCGACGCAGGGCGGGTTCGTCGCCGAGGCGGCCGAGTTCGACCCGGGCTTCTTCGGGATCTCGCCGCGTGAAGCGCTGACCATGGACCCGCAGCAGCGCCTGCTGCTGGAGACGGCGTGGGAGGCGTTCGAGCGGGCCGGTCTGGACCCGGCTGCTCTCCGCGGCTCGCGGACCGGCACGTTCGTCGGCTCCAGCTACCAGATCTACGGCTCGGAGGCGGCCGACGGCTCCGAGGGCCACCTGATCACCGGCACCATCCCGAGTGTCCTGTCCGGGCGCCTCGCCTACGTCCTGGGCCTGGAAGGCCCGGCTGTCACGGTGGACACGGCCTGTTCGTCCTCTTTGGTCGCTCTGCACCTGGCCTGCCAGTCGTTGCGCAACGGCGAAAGCTCGCTGGCGCTGGCCGGTGGCGCGACGATCATGGCCACTCCAGACCCGTTCGTCGCCTTCAGCCGCCAGCGCGGGTTGGCCAAGGACGGCCGCTGCAAGGCTTTCTCGGACGACGCCGATGGTATGACCCTGGCCGAAGGCGTCGGCCTGCTGCTCGTCGAGCGGCTCTCGGACGCCCAGCGCAACGGGCACCCGATCCTCGCGGTGGTCCGTGGCACGGCCGTGAACTCCGATGGCGCTTCCAACGGCCTCACCGCGCCGAACGGCCCCTCGCAGCAACGGGTGATCCGGCAAGCGCTTGCGAGCGCGCGACTGTCCACTACGGACGTCGACGTGATCGAGGCGCACGGCACCGGAACGTCCCTGGGCGACCCGATCGAGGCCCAGGCGCTGATGGCGACCTATGGGCAGGAGCGGGAGCGGCCGCTGCTGCTGGGATCGATCAAGTCCAACATCGGCCACACCCAGTCGGCGGCCGGTGTCGCGAGCATCATCAAGATGGTCATGGCCATGCAGCACGGGACGCTGCCGCAGACCCTGCACGCCGGCACGCCGTCGTCCCGTGTGGACTGGACCTCGGGGGCGATCGAGCTGCTGGCCGAGGCCACGCCGTGGCCGGAGACCGGCCGGCCGCGCCGGGCCGCAGTGTCCTCGTTCGGCATCAGCGGCAC
>CBIMJO010000640.1:0-6134 GCA_966244135.1 uncultured Actinocrispum sp.
GCCTCTGGTGGGCATTAAGGCTGCGATCGGTTCGGCCGGCCAGCAGCTCACGGTGCCGTTCGAGATCCAACTGCCCTGGGAGACACCGGTCACGACGGTCCTGGGCAAGCACCTGACCGGGATGGCGATCGGCCTGCAGACCAACCTGGACCTCTCCGGATCCGTGGTGGATCCGCAGGACATCGACGCCGTGGCGATCGAGCCGCTACCCGCTCAGCACCGGATTCTCGACGCGCTGAGCCGGCTCGGTTTCACCTTCCGCAGCGCCGGCCTGGAGAAGAACAAGATCATCGGCCTGGACCAGCAGCTGCCCTTCGACCAGGAGATCCGGTTCGGCCCGAGCCAGGCGTTCGCGCCGGTGTTCAACGAACTGGCCATCACGTTCCTGGCGACGTCGTCGCGGATGCAGGTGGTCGTCGACGTGGACAAGCGGGTCCGGGTGGCCAAGGGCGGCGGTCTCGACGGTGCCCAGGGCCGGCCGTTCATCGGTGCGTTCCCGCTCGACTACGCGCGGATGGGCGCGACGAACTGGGAGCAGCAGATCGAGGGCTGGCTGCGGGAAGTGGCCAAGCCCAGGGCGATTTTCGACTGAGTCATGAACTCCCCCGGCCCCGGCCAGGCAGCCGGCCCTGAGCCCATCGCACGTCGTCCGCACATGCCCGGATACGGATTGCTGCCTGCGGACAAGGGCAGCGGGTTGCTGCCGTGGTCCTGGGCCCTGGAGCGTTTGCGAAATTCGCGGAATTACTGGCTGACCACGGTATGGCCGGACGGACGGCCACACCTGATGCCGGTGTGGGCGGTGTGGCTGGACGGCGTCGGCCAGTCCGCGGGTGACGCCGACAGCACGCCGCCGGCGACGCTCTGGTTCTCCAGCGGACTGAGGTCCCGGAAGGTCCGCAACATCCAGGCGGGCTCGGATGTGTCCGTGGCCACCGAGGACGCGCTGAACCCGGTCGTGCTCGAAGGCGCTGTTCGGATCGAGACTGAAAACGCCTCCTTGCTGCGGTTTCTCGACGCGGTGAACACCAAGTACGAGACGACCTACGGCCCCGAACTCGTCGACCCGACGGCGAACGCGACCCTCGAGATCACCCCTCGGTGGGTGTTCGGGCTCACTGAGGACGACTTCAGCGGCTCCCCGACCAGGTGGACCTGGCACGATGACCGTTCGTGACCGACATCGCCGTAGCTGACGAAGTAAGAACCGCAGTCGCCGAACGCAAGGCAGTTGTAGCCCTCGAGAGCACGTTGCTTTCGCATGGGTTGCCGCCTGGGCGCAACCGCAAGGTGGCCGCCCGGCTTGAGGCGGTCGTGCGGGATGCGGGTGCGGTGCCGGCCACGATCGCGGTCCTGGACGGCCGGCCGCGGGTCGGGCTGAGCGCCGACCAGTTGGACCGCGTATGTGATCCCGCCGAGAAGCTGGTGAAGCTGTCGCGCCGCGATCTCGGCCCCGCGATCGCGATGGGGCAGAGCGGCGCCACCACCGTCGCCAGTACGTCAGCGCTGGCTGACGTCGCCGGTATCGCCGTATTCGGCACAGGCGGCCTTGGTGGCGTGCACCTGCCGCTGCCCGGCCGGTCGATGTCCTGGGACGTGTCGGCGGACATGGAGGCACTCGCGACCACACCGGTCCTCGTGGTCTGTTCCGGCGTGAAATCGGTACTGGACATCGAAGCGACGCTTGAGCTGCTGGAGACCCGCTCGGTGCCCGTTTTGGGATACCGCACGGACTCGTTTCCGTCGTTCTACCTCCGCGAGTCGGCCTTTTCAGTGCCGTGGCGGGTCGACACGCCAGAACAGGCCGCCGCGGTGGTCGCCGCGCATCGCGCCCTGCCCGGCCGTTCGGGAGTTCTACTGGCGAACCCGATTCCGGCTGAGCACGAAATGGATCGCGACATTCACGACCGTCTGCTGGCCGACGGCTTGCGACTGTTGAGCGACCGCGGTGTGCAGGGCCGCGATGTGACGCCCGTGCTACTCGAGCACTTCCACACCGCAAGCGAAGGGCTGAGCCTCGACGCGAACGAGGAACTGGTGGTGTCGAACGTCACCCTGGCCGCTCAGGTGGCCGTCGAGCTGGCGAAGAGATGACCATCCTCGTTGTCGGCGACGCCGGCGTCGACGTGATCGCCGTGCCCGAAGGGCAGATCGTGCACGGCGGTGACACCAGGTCGCGGATCAGGATCACGACGGGCGGTGCGGGCGCGAACACCGCGACCTGGCTCGCGAAACTCGGCGCGGACGTTGTCCTTGTGGGGCGCATCGGTGACGACTCAGCGGGCCGACAGGTGCGCGATGAGCTGACGGCTGCGGGTGTGCGTTGCGAGCTGGCCGTCGATCCGGTGGCGCCGACATGTTGTGTCGTCGTCATTGTCGACGCGGACGGAGAACGGACGATGCTGCCCGACCACGGCGCGGGCGCGTTCCTCCACCCCGGCGACCTGGCTTCGGATTTACTCCGAAATGCCCGCCACCTGCACCTTTCCGGCTATGTGCTGCTCAACCCGGCCTGCCGCGACACCGGTCTGGCCATGCTGGCTGCCGCCAAGGACGCGGGTTTGTCCACCTCCGTGGACCCACAGTCCGCCGGCCTGATCACGGATCCCGCCGCGTTCCTGAACTGGGTTCGCGGCGTGGACCTGTTGCTCCCGAACGAGGACGAACTCGCTGTGCTGAAAAGCACAGCCGACCCATTGGATTTCGTCGGCGCCATAGCCGCGACCGCGGGAGCAAGTGGCGCAACATGGTTCAGCCGGAACGCGAACATTTCCGTACCGGCGCAACAAGTTTCCTGTGTGGACTCAACGGGCGCGGGCGACGCGTTCAACGCCGGACTGCTGACAGCATGGCTCAACGGGGAACCGCCCGGCGCGGCGTTGCGTGCGGGCATCAACGCCGCCACCACGGCGGTCGGCTCGGTCGGCGCTATCCCTCGATGACCTGCTGGTTGGCCCGCTCGATCAACTGAGCCGACGGTTCGCCCTGCCGCGTGCGGTAACGGTTGACCCGCTCGGCCTTCCGCGGCGGACGGTCGTTGGCGATCAAGACCGCCACCCACGGCAACGGCACCGACAGCACGAGGAAACCCAGTGCCAGCCACCACGTGTCGTGGAAGACCAATGCCAGCGCGATGCACGGGAAGCGCATCGCCATCATGGTGATGTACTTGCGCTTACGTGCCGCGTGCTGCTCTTCGAACGACGGCGCCGCCTCGGTGATGAGAACCGGGGTTTCGTCTCGCTCGTGCCCTGCTTGTTCCGGGCGCTTCACGAAACCACCTCCACTCGTCCATCCTCTCACGCCGAACCCAGGAGGACAGCATGCCCTGACCATGGAAGTATTTCGCCCGTGGCCGATGATCTTTCGCCGGATTTCTGTGCTGAACTGAGGGACGCCTTCGAGCGCGCCGGCTACGACGCCGACGGGGTGCTGCGCCTGCTCGGCGAGTCAGCACACGCAGCGCTGGGCCGTGGTGAACCGGAACCCGCGCGCCGCGCCGCCCGGGACAGCGGCCCGCTGGGCACCCTCGTCCGGCTGTTCCTGACCGGAGACGAACTGCCCGAACGGGAAGTGCGAATGGCCCTCCCGTGGCCGCAGTCCGTCGCGACCGGGCTGGTCCACTCCGACGGACACCGCGTACGAGCGGGCCTGGACGTCCGGCCGTACGGCGACGACCAGGGCTCTTGGTGGGTGTTCGCCGACCTGGACTCGGACCATCTCGGCTACGAGGTGCCCGCGGACCACGTCCTCGGCATCGGGCACGCCTCGCTGAGCCTGGCCAGGGCCACAATTCGCCGTCCGGCCGAAAAGCTTCTCGACCTCGGCACCGGCTCCGGGGTGCAAGCGCTGCACGCGAGCCGGCACGCCTCGCACATCACCGCGACCGACCTTTCGACTCGTGCGCTCGCACTGGCGTCGGCCACGTTCAGCATCAACCGGCTCGATGTGGAGACGGTGCGGGGTTCGTGGTTCGACCCAGTGGCCGGACGCCGGTTCGACCAGGTGGTGTGCAACCCGCCGTTCGTGGTCGGCCCGTCGCGCGTTGACTACGTGTATCGCGATTCCGGGCTCGCCGGGGACGACGCGAGCGCTCTGGTCGTCGGTGCGCTTCCGGAATACCTGGCTCCCGGCGGCGTGGGCCAATTGCTGGCGTCATGGCTGCACCTTCCGGGACAGGACTGGACCGAGCGGGTTTCCTCGTGGCTGCCCGGCGGCGTGGACGCCTGGTTCGTGCAACGTGACATCGCCGAACCGGACCTGTATGTCGGCACGTGGCTGAAGGATGCCGGGATCGACCCGCGCTCCGCCGAGGGGGCCGCGCGCGCGTCCGCGTGGCTGGACTGGTTCGCGGAGAACAAGGTCCTGGGCGTCGGGTTCGGGTTCGTCACGATCCGGCGTACCGACGGTGAGCCCCGGATCGTGTGCGAGGACCTGCGGCACGCGTTCGACGATCCGCTTGGCCCGGAGGCGGCCGGCTGGCTGGACCGGATCGACTGGCTGCGTGCGCATTCGTCTCCGGACGCGTTGCTGAGTGCGCGGCTGAAGGTCGCGGATTCCGTTGTGCTGGAAGAGGTTTCCGAGCCGGGCGACGAGGGCTGGGAGCCGATCGTCCGGCGGCTGCACCGGACGGACGGGCCAGGGTGGCAGCACGAGGTGGACGAACTTGTCCGGGCTTTGCTCGCCGGATGCCGCGGTCTGCTGCCACTGGGCGATCTTCTGGATTTGCTCGCCGCGGCGCATGGTGTTCCCACCGACGCGCTCGTGATCGCCGCACTGCCTTTGGTGGACCAATTGGTCCGCCACGGCATGCTGGAACCCGCATGAGAGCAGTGGTCGCGCGCGTCACAAGCGCGAGTGTGACTGTGGACGGTCGCGTCACCGGCGCGATCAAAGAACCGGGGCTGTTGGTATTACTCGGTATCCACACAACTGATACGCCCGAAAAGGCGGATCTGATGGCACGGAAACTGTACGAACTCCGGATTCTCAGGGATGAGGAGTCGTGTGCGACTTCCGGGGCGCCTCTGCTTGTGGTGAGCCAGTTCACCCTCTACGGGGAAACCCGTAAGGGTCGGCGCCCTTCATGGATCCACGCCGCTCGCCCGGAACAGGCCGAGCCCCTTGTCGACGCGGTCGTAGCTGCCCTACGCAGCCGCGGTGTACATGTGGAAACCGGTGAATTTGGCGCGATGATGTCAGTAGCGAGCGTCAATGACGGCCCGTTCACGGTGCTCGTCGAAATCTGAGGACCTTCTCAGCCGCGGACACTGTGGACAGTGCGTGACCGGACATCCCGGTCTCTCAGGAAAACCTCAGGATTGGGCACGCAACCGTGTCTCGAGTTGCGACGTCATCAAGTTGGGAAAGCGGGAACGAATCTCGACTCGGACACGTTTTCCCAAGTGTCCAACCAACGGGCTACGAGGTCCCTAGCGGGGCCGTGGGTCGCGTGGGTGTGACGCGACTACTGCCAGCCCGAGACAGGGGGAGGGAGTCCGATGACCGTCCCGCAGGCTGTGGACCAAGAGGTCCCTGAAGTCACTATGGAACTGGATCTCGACGCACAGGGGCCGGCGGCGGACCTGGTCCGCGTCTACCTCAACGGAATCGGCAAGACAGCACTGCTGACGGCCGCCCAGGAGGTCGAGCTGGCCAAGCGGATCGAAGCCGGGGTGTTCGCCCAGCACATGCTGGACACCAGCCCGCAGCTGGCGCCGCAGCGCAAGCTCGAACTGAAGTCACTCATCGCCGACGGGCACGTGGCCAAGAACCACCTGCTGGAGGCGAACCTGCGCCTGGTCGTGTCGCTGGCCAAGCGCTACACCGGCCGCGGGATGCCGTTGCTCGACCTGATCCAGGAGGGCAACCTGGGGTTGATCCGCGCGGTGGAGAAGTTCGACTACACCAAGGGCTTCAAGTTCTCCACGTACGCGACGTGGTGGATCCGCCAGGCCATCACCCGGGGGATGGCCGACCAGGGCCGCACCATCCGGCTGCCCGTTCACCTGGTCGAGCAGGTGAACAAGTTGGCCCGGATCAAGCGGGACCTGCACCAGCAGTTGGGGCGAGAAGCCACGACGGACGAGCTCGCCAAGGAGTCCGGACTGAGCGCGAACAAGGTCGCCGACCTG
>CBIMJO010000641.1:0-6112 GCA_966244135.1 uncultured Actinocrispum sp.
CCATGACTGTACTCACTTATCGAGACGCGCCGACCAAGACCGTCGACATCGGCGGGGCGAAGTTCGCCTACCGGGAGCTGGGGCCGGACACCAGCACTCCGGTGATCTTCCTCAATCACCTGGCCGCGGTTCTGGACAACTGGGACCCCAGGGTCGTCGACGGCATCGCCGCGCGACACCGCGTAATCACCTTCGACAACCGGGGAGTCGGTGCCTCACAAGGCACAACGCCGCGCTCGGTGACCGCTATGGCACGCGACGCCGTCGCCTTCATCCGGGCGCTGGGCCACGACCAGGTCGATCTCCTCGGATTCTCGCTCGGCGGCTTCATCGCCCAGGTGATCGCCGAAGAGGAACCACGACTCGTCCGCAAGCTGATCCTCGCGGGCACCGGCCCGGCCGGCGGCGAAGGCATCGACAAGGTCACTCCGATCACCCTGCTCGATACCCTGAAAGCCATGCTGACCCTCAAAGACCCGAAGGAATATCTCTTTTTCACCCGCACGGCCAACGGCAAGAGCAAGGCCCGCCAGTTCGTGAACCGGTTGAAGGAACGCACGGAAAGCCGGGACAAGGCGATCTCCGTCACGGCGTTCCGCAACCAGCTCAAAGCCATCCACACCTGGGGACGCCAGGAACCATCCGACCTCAGCGTCATCCACCAACCGGTCCTTGTCGCCAACGGCGACCACGACAGGATGGTGCCCAGCAACAACTCCACGGACCTGGCCCGGCGCCTGCCCAACGCCCAGCTCACGCTCTACCCCGATGCCGGCCACGGCGGCATCTTCCAATATCACGACAAGTTCGTCGACGAAGCCGTCAATTTCCTCGACTCGTGAAGTCCAACTCACGCGTTCACCCCTATTATGAAGTGCTGCCAGCCGTGCGACTGACGAATCGGTCGGCGCAACCTGGTTCGAAAGGCACATCATGCTGCCCCTATCAATGTATCGGCTTGGCAGGCGCATTTGACTACGATCGCCGGCCGGGATCGCTCAGCGCGGCCTGCCGCCGCGATACCGCAGCGGCGTAGCCCGCACAGCACCGTCGCGGGCAGCTGAGCGGCCAGGTCGATCAGCGCAGTATTTCGGCTCAGCCGTGCTGGGTGCCCAGCCGGCTCGACCTTCGCATCAGTTGCCGGGCACTTGTCGGGCGGCCGGGCGCGCCTCCCGGCAGAAGCCAGGTCAGCTCGATCGTGCGGCCCACCGCAGCGCGTCCAGCGGCGGAGGCAGTGCGAGGGGTTTGCCGCCCAGGCGGAGTTGGACACCATGGTCCGTGACCCGCTGGGTGAGCTGGTCCAGGGGCAGGGTGGCGATCCGCGCCAGCGGCTGGGCATCGAGCAGCAGGAGCAAGCCGGCAACTCGATCGACGGTGTCCAGTGGCTCGTCGTGCAGTAGCCGACGAGCCAGGGGCCAGCGTTCGTCGACCTCGATGAACTCCGAACGCAGATTTTCCTTGACATAAATCGGAATCGTGATATCGCTCGCGTGTCCATGCCGGACGCACCACAGCACGAAGTTGCGGGCGCTGTGCTGGTAGCTGGTGCCTTCGGCCAGCCCGGTCGATGTCGCCCTGCCCGCAGCCGGCCAGGGACTGGCCGCGAGTGTGGAGCCAGTCCAGCAGGCGCACAGCGACACGCGCCTCGCGTTTGACCACCACGGCTTGCTCGAACGTGCTGCGCCGCTGAGGGAATCCTCGGCGTAGCCGCCGCAGGTGGTGCCAGGTGACGAAGCCGCGCACGATCTTGCGCTCGGCGCGGTCGTCGATCCGGTCCAGAAACGGACCGAGCCATCGTTCGATCGCGGCAAGGTGTTCGTCGCGATCGGACAGCACCCGATGCGCGACCCGCGTCGCGCGCAGCCGGGTGACGGCCTGTGGTGGTCGAGACCATCGAGCAGTGAGGGGGTGACCGGCCCGTCCGCTGCGGCGATCGCGGTGAGCGCACGGCGGAGCGTCGGCAGACGGCCGGCCGGCTCTCTGATCGAACAACGCGAGAGCCATTTCGACGGTCCGCTGTGCGGCGATGGCCAGCGGGAGCAGTCGGTCGTAACCAGGCGCGAACTCGACCATTGAGATGTCCCGGATCCGGGGCGAGAGCTGCATTCCGAGCAGGTCGAACAGCCCGAAGTTGACCGGGGTGACGCCGTGGGTGTCCGTGGCGTGCGCGGAGATCGGGGCGTCGGTGGCGTTGCCGAGGATCTCGTCGAGCACGTAGTGGGCGTCGCGCTCGGTGGCCACGATGACCTTGGTGCCGTAGGTGGTGTGCTGGTCGGCGACGTGGGTGTAGGTCGGCAGGCCCTCGTGCGCGAAGTATCGGGACATCGCGCGGGCGGTGACCGACTTGCCACTGGTCGGGAACCGCTGGCCATCCGGGGAGGACAGGGTGCCGGCGCCGAACACGCGCGTGAGCGGCAGGCACTGGTGGTAGCCGGTGATCGCCAGGTTCGCCGAGCGCAGCGTCTCCCGCACGTACCACTCGGATGTCCAGGCCTGCGTGTCGTAGGAGATCTCGCACGCGTCGGACATCCGCGTGAGCCCAAGGTTGGTGGAGTGCGCCAGGGCAGCATGGTCGTGAGCTCGCCCTTCAGGGCGGTGGCCTCGGCCGGGATGTCCTCGGCGGTCAGCGGCGAGATCACCAGCTCGCCGCCGGCGTCCAGGGCGCACCGGTCTGTCGCCGGCGGCCACGACCTCCTCCAGGCCGCCCAGCGTGTCGTCGAGTTCCTGCCGGGCGCCGGCCAGCGCCCGGTCCGGGTCGGTGGGTTTGCCGACCAGCTGGCGGACTCCGGTGCGCTGCAACGACCACTTGTCCGGGGTGAGCAGGTAGGCGGCCGGGTCGGCGTAGCGGCGCGAGCGAGCGGCACCGCTCACCCCGACGCGCCGGATCGAGTTGCTAGTGCTGTGGCCGGATAGGTTCACCGACTCGACGGCCCAGCTTCGCGGTGACATCCAACAGCGCCGGCCGCACGGACCGAAAGACCCAAGTACAACCCGGTACGAGGGCCTTCCGGCCGCACGCCCAGCGGAAACCTGGATCCGCCGATAACACGGCAAACCTATCCGGCCACAGCACTAGGCCAAGTCCTCGCGAGCTCGACGTGCCGTTGCGCAGCAGGGGTGCCGCTGGCCCCGCAGTCCTACGCCGAGCCGGTCACCCGCACTGTCCGCATCGACGACCTCATTGACGACGGCCAGGTCCTCCTCCGCCTCGGAGACCCGACCTCGCCCGTACTGGAGCGCTTCACCGCGCTGCTGCTGGTCTACACCAAGCGTTCTTACCTCAGCGCCTGCTATCGGGAGGCCTGCTTGCGTCCGTGGGCGACGTGTTCGCGTACTGCGGGGATCGTTTCAGCGGCGAAGCGTTCGAGTACATCCCGTTCGTCGCTGGCCAGGATGAAGGTGCTGACGCCGTCCTCGAGGGTCATCTGGGCTAGTGCTTCCGCGGTCTGTTGGCCTGGGAAGATGTTGAGCAGACGGGTAATGTCGCGGGGGTCGCGGCCTGCAGCGCGTGCGGCGTCGTCGATGATGGCGTTTCCCTTGGGCAAGCCGTCAGGTTCCACGACCGGCAGGGACGGCAGCCAGCCATCGGCCTTGCGTCCGACCAGGTCCTGCATCTTCGGCTTGTGGGCGCCGAGCCAGATCGGGATGGGGTGTGCGGGTGCGGGTCCGCGCTCGGCGCCGTGGACCTTGTAGAACTCGCCCTCGACAGTGAGGGTGCCGGGCACGTCGGCGTCCCAAACCCCGCGGATCACGTCGATTGCCTCGCTGAGGGCCGTCACGCCCTGCAGCGGGGTCAGCCGCCGTCCGCCGATCGCTTGCACGGCATCCCAGTAGAAGCCGGCCCCGAGCCCGAGGCTCGTTCGTCCACCGGAGAGCAGGTCGAGGCTGGCCATCGCGCGGGCGAGCACGGCGGGGGGCTGGCGTAGCGGCAGGTTCAGCACGTTGCCGGACAGGCCGATGCGCTCGGTCCGCGCGGCCACCCAGCTCAGCAGAGTCCAGGTGTCGAGGAAGTCGGCCTTGTAGGGATGATCCTGGAAGGTGACGAAGTCGAAACCAAGCCGCTCACTGAGCTGCGCTAATTCGACTGGGCGGTGCGTTGGGGAGTTGGCGGGAGAGATGAACGTGGCGAAACGCAGAGGATGACCATAGTCGGGCATCGGTGTCTCCTTCAGTCATTCGTGTGCGACCAGCCACGACAAATGTCGCCGCCGACCTGGGTTCGGCCTGTCCCGGGGTAACGGTGCCGGGTGATAAGCGGCACGTGAATTCGAGGTTTTTCCCGGCTGGTGCGCGGATGGAGACCGAACGGATCAACCGTTCTTGACTAGGTCGTTGACAGCCTGGGTGTCGTTGTAGAAGGCATCCGCGCCGTAGATCTTCCCGTCACGGACCCGATAGTGCTCCACAACTGTCATCGGCAGTTGTCGCCCACTCTTGCGAGAGGTGAAAACGGCGTCGAGCCGCAGCTCCACCACGTCGCCTGCCCGGACGATCTCGTATCCTCGTGCGGTGAGCTCTGCCAGCACGTCGATCTCACGGGTCAGGCGTGCGAACCCGTCCGGTCCTCGCCATTCCCCACCCCAGGGCAAGCTCTCCGCCTCCCGCCAGACGGCGTTCTCGTCGACCATCGCGAGAGCCCCCTCTCCGCCTCGGACGAAGTCCTCCAGCGTGGCCACGTCGTCGTGGACTGGCGCGGTGACGGCGGGGAAGTAGTGGCCGTTGTCCAGATCGGCGAGCAGGCCGGGCTGGTTGGGTTCCCAGCCCAGGGTGCGGCGGGTGATGAGGTTGGACGCCGGGTAGGTCTGGGTGGCGATGTTCGCGAGAAAGCCGAAGTATCCCGGCGTCATCAGTTCGTCCGCGGGGATGCTCACGACGGGCAGGTCCAAACGGCTGCCGATGGCCTCTGCGATCTCGCGGAAGGAAACACCCCCATCCTCGACCGCGTGCCAGTAGCTGCCAGCCGGTCCTTTCTCCAGCGCCAGGCGGAATAGTGAGGCGAGATCGCGAACGTGTACCGCGTTCCACAGGTTTGTGCCGTCTCCGGGGTGACCGGCGAAACCCTTCTCCTTCGCCAGTGCGATGAGCAGGGGAAGGAAGCCGGCATTGTCGGTGGTGTCGTGCACGATGTTGGCGATCCGCACGACCGACGACCGGACCCCTCGCTCGGCGAGGTCGATCACGGCCCTTTCCACGGCGTTGCGAGCCCGCAGGGTGCCCTTGTGCTCATCGCCGCTGGGCAGGGCCGGGTCCTCCTCGACGATCGGTCGTCCGAGGTTGCCGGGTGATCCGATGCTGCCGGCCACGACCAGCGGCTTGCCGGTGCCCGCGAGCGCCTCACCGTAGGCGTGCATGATCGGGAGCTCCGCCGCGGCCACGGCGCTCATCCCGCCGGTGGGGAGCAGGTCCTGCCGGTGGGCGACGTGGATGACACCGTCGGAGTCCGCGGCCGCTTCCCTGAGCTCGTCGAGGTCCTCGAGGCAGCCGCGCCGCACCGTCGCGCCGAGGGCGGTCAGCGCGGCGGCGGCCGTGTCCGATCGGGCTAAGCCCGTGACGTCGTGGCCGGCGGCGATCAGCTCGGGGATGACGAACGAACCGGAATGGCCGGTTCCGCCGGTGACGAAGACGTGCATCAGTACTTCCTGTCAGGGTTGGCGGAGTTGCCGTTCTCCCCGTGCCGTCGACCGGCTGTGGCGATGTCGCCGGGGGAAGTGGGCAGTGTGGGCGCAGTCAGCCGAGGAGCTCGGCGCCGAGGGCGATGTCGAAACCAGCGCCGCTGCGGGCCAGGCCCATCATCAGCAGGCCCGCTCCTTCCAGCCAGTGCGCCATCTCCAGACCACCGACATCCAGCGGCCGCAGGCCCAGGCTCTCGATGAACGCCGCCACGCTCGCCTTGGCTGCCGGGTCGTCGCCGGCGAAGAACACATCCAGTTGGCCGCCCCGGGCCAGGACGTGCCCGAAGACGGTGTTGAACGCTTTGACCACGTGCGCGCTCGCCGGCAGGGCGGCGGCGATTTGTTGCGCGCCGGACGTGCCCTCCGGGGTGACCAGGTTGGTGTCGTCGGCGCCGACGAACGTGTTGGAGATGTCGACGACGACCTTGCCGGCCAACGCG
>CBIMJO010000642.1:0-6110 GCA_966244135.1 uncultured Actinocrispum sp.
GCAGGAGCTGTTCGTGGTCAGCGATGCCGAGGCACCATCCAATCTTGTCGATCACGAGCAATATTTCGACGATCACGCCGAGTCGCACGCGGCCGCGCTCAAGGCCGGGATCGACAGCTTCACCGACCACGGCGAGGACAGCGCCATCCCGGTCGGCCGGTTGCGCGAGGCGCTGGACCGCGGCCTGATCGACGAGTCCGATGTGGATCGTGCGGTCCGGCGGCAGCTGCTGATCCGGTTGCGGCTCGGCGAGTTCGACCCGGACCTCGACCCGCATGCGGACATAGGCCCGGAGGTGATCGGCTGCCCCGAGCACCGCGCGCTCGCGCTGCGTGCCGCGACCGAGTCGGTGGTCCTGCTGCGCAACAACGGACTGCTACCCCTCGACGCCACCCGTCGGCCGCGCATCGCGGTGATCGGTCCGCTCGCGGACATGCTGTGCGAGGACTGGTACAGCGGCACCATGCCGTACGGGATCACCATCACGGCTGGCCTGGCCGAACGCGGCGGCGAGGTGGTTCACGCAGACGGCTCGGACCGGATCACCTTGCGCTCCCGCACATCCGGTGAGCTGCTGGGCGGGACCGCGTTCGATGTCATGGACTGGGGCGAGGGTGTGCTGACACTGCGGTCCGCCGACACCGGCCGCTATCTCAGCCTCAAGGACGCAACACTGGTGGCCGACCGGGATGTGATCAAGTCGTGGGACGTCCACGAGACGTTCCGCCTCGAACCCGACGGAGAATCGGTCCTCCTGCGCAGTGTCCTCACTGGACGGTATGCCGTGGTCGATCCCTTTGACGGCCAAGTGAAGGTCACGGCCGAGGCGCCCGACGGCGCCGAGCGCTGGCACCGCGAACTGATCCGCGACGGCACCGTGGAAGCACAAAACGCTGCCCAGGCCGCCGAAGTCGCCATCGTCGTGCTCGGCAACCACCCGCTCATCAACGGCCGCGAAACCCAGGACCGCACAGGCATCGCCCTGCCCGAAGCGCAGGAGGCGTTGCTGCATGCGGTCGCCGCAGTGCGCCCGCAGACGGCGCTGGTCGTCATGAGCAGCTACCCGTACGCCCTGGATTGGGCCGACCAGCACCTGCCCGCGGTGGTGTGGATGTCCCACGGCGGACAAGAGACGGGCCGTGCGCTGGCCGCGGTGCTGTTCGGCGACGCCGATCCGGCCGGGCGGTTACCGCAGACCTGGTACCGCGGCGACGACGAACTGCCCGCCCGTCTCGACTACGACATCATCAAGGCCGGGTGGACCTACCAATACCATCGGGCCGCGCCGCTGTACCCGTTCGGGCATGGCCTGTCCTACACCGACTTCGCCCACCGCGATCTGCGACTGTCCGCAATGTCCATGCCGTGCCGCGGTTCCGTCGACGTCTCGGTGACGCTGGCCAACATCGGCGGGCGGCCCGGCAGCGAGGTCGTCCAGATCTACGTCCGCGAGCTGAACCCCAGCTACGAGGCACCCCGGCTGCGGCTCGCCGACTTCCGCAAGGTCGGCCTGGCGCCCGGTGAAAGCGAGGAGGTGACCTTCCGGTTGCCCGCGGACCGGTTCGCACATTGGGACGTCGCCACCGGAGCGTTCACCGTTGATCCCGGTGCCTACGAGATCCTGGTGGCCCGCTCCGCCGGGGACATCGTCCGCACGGCACCACTCACGGTGACCGGACCGGCTCCAGAGCCGCGCACCGTCGTCGACCGGCGCACCCTGGCCGTTGACTTCGACGACCACACGGGCGCCGAACTGGTCGACGCCAGTCGCACCACCGGTGACGCGGTCAGTTCGGCCGGACTGGCGACACTCTTGTTCCGTTCCACCGATTTGTCCGGTGCGACCCGGGTCGAGGCCGAGGTCGCCCGGCCCGACGGCGGGTCAGGCTCGGCGTGGCTGGAGTTCTGGGCGCGAGACCGGCTGCTGGCGGCGATCGCGGTCCCGGTCACCGACGGCCGCTACCGGTGGGCTACCGTCGCCGCAGGGCTTCCGGAACCGCCGGAAGGCGTCCACGACCTGCGGCTGGTGTTGCACGGGGGCTTCCGGCTCAGCGCCTTCCGCTTCAGCTCGCCCGCCGGAGGAGAACCGCCATGCCGTTGACGGACCTGACGCTCGAGGAGCTCACCGAATATCGCCCGGAGTCGCGGGCACCGGAGGACTTCGACACGTTCTGGGACAGCACGCTGGCCGAGGCACGGAGCAAGGGCGGGGCGGTCAAAGCCGACCGGGTCACCGGCCTGCTGCGGACCGTCGACATCGATGACGTGCGCTTCCCCGGCTGGAACGGCGAACCGGTGGCGGCCTGGCTGCTGCGCCCGCGCGGTGCCGAGGGCCCGTTGCCCGTCGTCGTGACCTACATCGGCTACACCGGCGGACGCGGCCGGCCCACCGATCACACGCTCTGGTCGGCCGCCGGGTACGCGCAGCTCGTCGTCGACAGCCGCGGTCAGGGCCACGACACACCCGACCGGGACGCGGGCGGCGGCACGCAGTGGGCCGAGGGTTTCATGACCCGTGGCATCGATTCCCCCGGCGACTACTACTACCGGCGCATCATCACCGACTGTGTCCGGGCGGTGGACGCGGTCGGCGAGCTGCCCGGCCTGGATCCGCAGCGGGTGATCATCACCGGCGGCAGCCAGGGGGGCGGCCTCACCATCGCCGTCGCCGGGCTCGCCCGCGATCGGGTGGTGGCGGTGCTGCCGGATGTGCCGTTCCTGTGCCATTTCCGCCGCGCGGCCGACATCAGCGGCGAGGGCCCGTACGTGGAGCTGGCGAAGTACCTGCGAAGGCACAGCCAGAACCGGGTGGGGCCGACCTTCGAGACGCTGGCGTACTTCGACGGCGTTCACTTCGCGCAGCGGGCGACCGCGCCGGCACTGTTCAGCGTCGGCCTGATGGACCCGATCTGCCCGCCCTCCACGGTTTACGCGGCCTTCAACCACTACGCGGGCGCCGACCGGACGATCACCGTCTGGCCGTTCGCCGACCACGGCGGCGGCTATGGCGCCAACCCGGTCGTTCAACTGGAATGGCTGAACGAACGCGGACTCACGCCGTAGCCAGCACGCCAAGTACGCTCTCGGGGCGCCGGAGGCGTCCCGAGAGCACAGGCGCACGGTTTGCAGATCTGTGGCGGTCAGTTCGACAGAGCCCACCCGAGAGGGTGCAGTCACCAGGAGCACGAGACCGTCCGTCCCCTGTGGACGGATTTGGTAGTGCCGTTGGGGGTGGTCTTGAGCAGTTCACCCCGCATCCTCCGGAGCGGTGATCCACAGTAGACCGTTGGCCGGCGGCCTTGACCGCCGTCACGCCCGGTGCGATAGTCGAGGTCAGTCGAAGCGCTTCGACATAGTCTCCACCCCCTGCACCCGCCCGCGCAACGATGCCCGGAAGGAACCCATCCATGCGTTCATTGGTTTGCGCCATTGCGGTAGTGACCCTCACGCTGACGACCGGGATGACGGCGCAGGCCGCCACCTGGTCCTCATCGGACAAGTGGGCGACCTGGTCCAACGGCGGCTACACGGTTCGCAACGACGTCTGGGGCGGCGGCGCCGGCCCGCAGACGATCTGGGCCAACTCCTACAGCAACTTCGGCGTCTGGTCCGACCAGCCCAACACCGGCGGCGTGAAGTCCTACCCGCACTCGGCCAGGAACGTCGGCCGGAAGCTGAGCGCGCTGCGCAGCGTTTCCAGCAACTTCAATGTGTCCAGGCCCGGCAGCGGGGCTTACGAGACGGCATACGACATCTGGGCGAACAACAACGCCTACGAGGTCATGCTGTGGATGAACAAGCAAGGTGCCGTCGGCCCATTGGGAACCAAGCAGACCACCGCGACGGTGGGCGGCCACACCTGGGATGTCTACAAGGGAAGCAACGGATCCAACGCCGTTTTCTCGTTCGTCCGCACGTCGAACACCAACTCCGGCTCGGTGGACGTGCTCGCGGTGCTCAACTGGATCCGCGGCCGGGGCTGGTACGGCGACGTCACCCTCGGCGAGGTCCAGTTCGGCTTCGAGATCACCTCGTCGAGCGGCGGCCTGAACTTCACCGGCAACAGCTACTCGGTCTCGTTCTCCTGACCGCGCAACCAGCGGGGCACTGGTGTGACGGCAGCGAACGTCCTACCCTCGTGACCCGAGATCCCGAGCCGGAGGGGATGCGATGAGCACCTCGTCCAACGGTGGCAAGCGGCCGGTCTCGATCGCGGCGATCGCGGCGGCGGCCGGTGTTTCGGTGCCCACGGTGTCGAAGGTGCTCAACGGGCGCCCGGATGTCGCCGCGGGCACCCGCGCCCGGGTCGAGAGCATCCTCGAGCAACACAAGTACCAGCGCAGGCGGGCCCGCAAGTCGTCCCGCCCGGCTCTGATCGACCTGGTGTTCCACGAGATGCATTCGGCGTGGTCCACCGAGATCATCCGCGGTGTCGAGCCGGCCGCGGCCGACGAGCGCGCGGCCGTCGTGCTGTCCGAGCTCGGCGGCGAGCACCGGCCGCGGCGCGAGTGGTTCGACGACCTGCTCGCCCGCGGCCCGCTCGGCGTGATCCTCGTGCTCGCCGAGCTCGACGCCGGCCAGCGGCTGCGGCTCACCACCCGCGGCATCCCGTTCGTGGTCGTGGACACGGCGGGAGAACCCTCGCCCGGCGTGCCGACCGTGGGCTCGGCGAACTGGGCCGGCGGGCTGGCCGCCACCCGGCACCTGCTCGGCCTCGGCCACCGCCGAGTCGCGATGATCTCCGGCCCCACCGACATGCTGTGCAGCCGGGCCCGGGTGGACGGCTACCGCTCGGCACTGGACGAGGCCGGCATCCCGGTGCGCCCCGGCTTCGTCCGGTACGGCGACTTCTACATGCACGGCGGCCACAACCACGGCCGGGAGCTGCTCAGCCGTCCGGACCGGCCGACGGCCATCTTCGCCGGGTCGGACTTCCAGGCGCTCGGCGTCATGCGCGCCGCCCGCGAGCTCGGCCTGTCCGTGCCGGCCGACCTGTCCGTGGTGGGTTACGACGACCTGCCGGTCACCGAGTGGATCGGCCCGCCGCTGACCACGGTCCGCCAGCCGCTGCGCGAGATGGCCACCACCGCGGCTCACATCGTGTTCACCCTCGCCCGCGGCGGACGGCCGCCCAGCGACCGCATCGACCTCGCCACCGAACTGGTCGTCCGGGACAGCACCTGCCCGCCGCCCGCGGCCGGGTAAGCACACTGTCCTCTTTAGACGATTTGATCCGCTGCCGTCCACAATAGAGCGTTCGAAAGTTTCGAGACCTTTCCCAGATAGCCAGCTGCCAGGCTCGAGGGTCGTTCCGGTACCAAACAGGCGATATCCAGGACAAACGCGGCTCCCGTTGATCCACCTGATGGTGCGCGGTTTTCGAAACTTCTCCGAAACCATTGACCACCAACAAGAGCCGAATCGATACTGCCTGTGCTGGCAGCACCGCGCCGCTGCCGGCCTGTTCCGCGCTGGTCATCCGGTCGCCGACCGTGCGATGACCGGGCCCGGACATCACCCTGCCTGGCCGCAGTCCAGCCTCAACGAGGAGGAAACATGCACACGGACGACTCCCCTGCCCGTCCGATCAGCCGCCGTGGTTTCATCGGCGGCGCCGGCGCTCTGGCCGCATCCGCGATCCTGGTACCGGGCACCGCATACGCCGACACGACCATCACCACGAACCAGACCGGCACGAACAATGGTTACTACTACTCGTTCTGGACCGCGGGTGGCGGATCGGTGGCCATGACCCTGGCAGCCGGTGGCAGCTACCGGATGTCGTGGACCAACTGCAACAACTTCGTCGGCGGCAAGGGATGGAGCAACGGCAGCCGCCGGAACGTCAACTACTCGGGCAGCTTCAACCCATCAGGCAACGGATATCTGGCGCTCTATGGGTGGACGTCGAACCCGCTCGTGGAGTACTACATCGTGGACAACTGGGGATCCTACCGGCCCACGGGCACGTACAAGGGCGCCGTGACCAGCGACGGTGGCACGTACGACATCTACCAGACAACGCGCTACAACGCGCCTTCCGTCGAAGGCACCAGGACCTTCAACCAGTACTGGAGCGTCCGGCAGTCGAGGCGGACCGGCGGCACCAT
>CBIMJO010000643.1:0-6109 GCA_966244135.1 uncultured Actinocrispum sp.
ACCACCAGCTACATCATGTGGGCCTACGCGGCGAACAGTGCCAGGTTCCTCGCCGATCTGTCCGAACTGGACGGTGACGGACTGCGTGACCTGGTCGGCCGGATGATCTCCGACTGGCACCCAGGGTTCCGCACTATGGTGGCCGCGTCACCGGGCGAAGCCGTGTCCTTGCTGCCGATCCGAACCTCGGTCCCGGTAAAACAGTGGGAGACAACGAACATCACCCTGGTCGGCGACGCGATCCACAGCATGACCCCGTTCGGCGGCATCGGTGCCAACACCGCGCTGCGCGATGCGAGGCTGCTGGCGCACAACCTGATCGAGGTGGCCAACGGCGAGCGCGACATGCTCAACGCCATCGGCGACTACGAACGCCAGATGATCGACTACGGGTTCGCGGCCGTGCGCTCGTCCATGCGCAACGCCACGCAGGCCGTCTCGGAGTCGCGTGCCGGACGGGTCGTGTTCAAGACGGTGCTGCGGGTGTGCTCCGCCGTGCCTGCCTTGAAACGCAAGATGTTCAGCGGGCAGGGCACCGGCAAGTAGTCATTTCAGTTCCATCCCCCTCGTCTCGGGCAGCGTGAGGATCACCAGGAACGCGATCACCGCCCCGCCCGCGACGTACCAGAAGAACGTCGTCGAGGCACCGAGATCGGCCAGCCACGTGATCAGAAGTGGCGCAGTGCCACCGAAAAGTGCCACCGTCAGGTTGTACCAGGCGCCGATGCCCAGACCGCGCAGCTCGGTCGGGAACATCTCACTCATGATCGCCGGCGCGATCGACGTGATCATCGTGTACAGCCCCAGCCCGACACAGAACACCACCAGCAGGTTGCCCAGGCCGGGCCGTACCAGGGTGGACAGGGGCACGATCAGCAGGGCGATCGCCGCGGACCACACCAGCATCTGGGGTTTGCGACCGAACCGGTCCGCGGCAGCGCCCATCGGGTACTGCAGCACCACGAACAACGCGGTCCCGATGGACAACGCGAGGAAGACGTCGTCTGCGGTGGCCTTCCGCGAGTTGATCGCGAACGGGGTCAGCGCGCTGAAGAACGTGTAGTAGCAGAGCGTCGACAACATCGTGTAACCGACAAGCTGCCCGACGGCCTTCGGGTGATCGCGCAACGTCACCCACAGCGGGTTGCGGGTCTCCCGAGCCTTGTCCTTGCTCTGCTCGAAATGCGTTGTCTCGTCAATGGTCCGCCGCAGCCACAGGCCGACCAGGCCGAGCACACCGCCGAGCAGGAAGGGGATGCGCCAGCCGTAGCTGGCCATGTCGGCCTTGTCGAGGATGCGCACCAGGAAGTAACCGAGCAGCGAGGCGATCAGGACGGCCGTCCCCGTGGAGATGTAGAAGAACGCCGAGTACCGGCCCCGCCGGGCATTCGGCGCGATCTCGCCAAGGTAGGCGGACGCGTTCGACACCTCACCGCCGAGCGAGATGCCCTGGGCGATCCGGGCGATCAGCAGCAGGACCGGGGCGAGCCAGCCGACCGCGGCGAACGTCGGCAGCAGTCCGATCGCCAGTGAACCGCCTGCCATCAGCACGATGGTCAGGATCATCGCGGGTTTTCGCCCTTGCACGTCGGCGAACCGGCCGAGCAGCAGGCCACCGAGCGGGCGGAAGAAGAACGCCAGGGCGTAGGTGGCGAACGTGGCGATCAGCGACTTGCTGTCCGGTGCGAACAGTGCGTTCGCGATGTACGTGCTGAACGTCGCGTAGACCGTCCAGTCGTACCACTCGATGGCGTTGCCGATGCTCGCGGCGACCAGCTTGCGGATCGGCAGCCGGTGCACGACCGGCTCGGTCACCTGCTCAGCCATGTATGGACTTAACCACAGCGCGGGCGTGAGTAGTAGATCCCTAACCGAGCGGGTAGTTCGTGCGTACTTCGTCGATGTAGGTGTCCCGGGACACCGGGCCGCCGAACCGCAGCCGGTCATACCTGGTGAACGGCGCTTCAAGTGCGTCCAGTTCGTCGATGAGCGCGTGCAGCCCGGTCAGCCACGCCATCGATCCAGGTTGGGCGCTCGCGATCGCCTTGTCGATGCCCGTAATGAGCTCCGCCTTGCGCTGGATGGTCCCGGGCGTGACCGACCGGAGACAGACGTACTGCCCACTCAGGTACGACTGCCACTCCTCGGTGCCGGTCTGCGGATCGGGCCACTGCCCGAGAAACCACGAGCGAAGGTCGCCCGTGCTGCCCGCTCGCTCGGCCAGGGCGAGCAGGTCGGCCGGGACCATCTGTACTCCGTCCGACCGGACATAGCTCGGCAGGGGAAGCCGTCCGGCCAGCATCTCCGTCCGGAGCCAGTCGCTGTCCGCGGCGATCCGCTCCAGTGGCACGTAGTACTCGTCGACGTACGCGTCGTCGGCGGCGGTCATTGGGTGGACGCCGTTGACGTCGGCGAACTTGGCCTGGACTTGGGTCTGGAGGTCATCAGCCATGCGGACACGGTAGGCCCGCGAGGTTTCGGTGGCGGCCGAAACGAGCGCGATCCCTTGCGGCGCAGGGTCAATCCACTATGGGGCAGTCGCGGTCGGGCTGCCTTGTCAAGGTTCGGGCCGGCTGAGCGGCTATGTGGTGCTGGCCAAGGCGAACGGGAGGACGGCCGGTGCGCCCGCGGTGCGCAGCAGCCTGCTCGCCATGGCCATGGTCCAGCCCGTGTCGATCTGGTCGTCGACGACCAGGACCGGGCCGGTCACTGTTCGGAGGCTCTCCGCGAGACCCTCCGGGATGCGCATCGCCTGCCAGAGACCGGCAAGACGCTGCGCGCTGTTGGATTTCCGTTCGCTACCACCACCTACTTCCAGCTCACCGAGGTATTCCAGGCGCCCGATACCGGCGAGGCGTTCGCCCAGGCTGCGAATGAGCTTCGGCCTGCGGTGCGAGGAGATGGTCACCACCGCGACCGGCCGTTGCTCCCACTTCCACGACGCGAGCACCTTCACGCACGCGTCGAACACGTCGTCCGGCACGGGTTCGTCGGGCGCCGCCACGCTCAACATCGTCCGCAACCGGTTGCCCCAGCCGATATCGGTCAGGCGGCCGAGCGCCCGCCCGGGTTCGGCACGCTCGTCCGCCGGGATCTTGCCGGACAGCGGCACGCCGAGCTCGCGCATCCCGGGCGGCCACTGCTTGCGTTCGCCGACATCGACGCCAGGCCGCCGAAGCCGGTCCCTCGCCTGCGCCGACGCCGCATCCGACACGGCGGTGTCCCACGTCCGGCCGGTGCAGTTGTCACACCGTCCACAAGGGACCGCATGCGGATCGTCCAGCTGCCGCAGCAGGAACTCCATCCGGCAGCCGTCGGTGCTCTGGTAGTCGAGCATCGCCTGCTGCTCGACTACTCGCGCCTGCGCGACATGGCCGTACCGCTCGGAGTCGTACGACCACTGCTCGCCCATGCTCACCCAGCCGCCGCGCTCCCGCCGCACGGCACCGTCCACATCGAGCACTTTGAGCACCACCTCGAGCCGCGAGCGGGACAGCTCCACGCGCGGTTCGAGCGCCGGCAACGACATCGGCCCGTTCGCCCCCGCCAGGGCGTCGAGCACCTGCCGGACCACCGGCTCCGGCGGGAAGGCCAGCGACGCGAAGTAGGCCCAGATGTCCCGGTCCTCCGGGCCCGGGAGCAGCAGCACCTCGGCCTTCCGCACGCCACGCCCGGCGCGGCCGATCTGCTGGTAGTAGGCGATGGGGGACTGCGGTGCGCCCAAGTGCACCACGAATCCCAGGTCCGGCTTGTCGAACCCCATCCCGAGTGCGGACGTGGCCACCAACGCCTTCACCCGGTTCTGCTGCAGATCCTCTTCCGCCTGCAGCCGTTCGCCCTGTTCGGTCTTGCCGGTGTACGCGCTGACCTCGAACCCCTTCTCCCGCAGGAAAGAGGCAACCTCCTCCGCGGCGGCCACGGTCAGCGTGTAGATGATCCCGGAGCCGGGCAGCTCCGGCAGCCGCTCGGCCAGCCATGCGATCCGGGCCGCGGCGTTGGGCAGCCGGACCACGGACAGGTGCAGGCTTTCCCGGTCCAGCGCGCCACGCAGAACCAGAGCGTCCGTTGTGGACGGTCCCAGCCCCAGCTGCTGGGCGACGTCCCGCACCACCCGGTCGTTGGCGGTCGCAGTGGTCGCCAGAACCGGAACTCCCGCGGGCAGTTCGGTCAGCAACGTGCGCAGCCGCCGGTAGTCCGGCCGGAAGTCATGGCCCCAGTCCGAGATGCAGTGCGCCTCGTCGACGACGAGCATGCCCGCCGAGGCCGTCAGCGAAGGCAGCACGTTGTCCCGGAAGTCGGGGTTGTTCAGCCGTTCCGGGCTGACCAGCAGGACATCCACCTCGCCCGCGTTCACGGAGGCCTGGATCTCCTGCCACTGCTCGGGGTTGGCGGAGTTGATGGTGGCCGCGTGCACGCCCGCCCGTGCGGCCGCCTCGACCTGGTTGCGCATCAACGCCAGCAGCGGCGAAACGATGACAGTCGGCCCCTCGCCACGCGCCCGCAGCAGGGCGGTCGCGACAAAGTAGACAGCCGACTTGCCCCAGCCGGTGCGCTGCACGACAAGCGCTCGTCTGCGGCCCGCCACCAGCGCCTCGATCGCGGTCCACTGGTCGTCCCGCAACCGGGCGCCGTCGCCGGCGAGCGCCCTGAGGTGGCTCTCTGCTTGTTCGCGCAGTTCTTCTGTCACGTTTCTACGTCTACCCCATGGCGCCCTCTGGCACAGTAACTTGTCCGTGCGAACGGACCGTTCGCACGGACTGGGAGCATGAAGTGGACGATCACCAGCAGGTTCGCCGGCGGGACTCGGGTGCGAGCCGCGCCGCGCTGCTGGACGCCGCTGCCGAGTTGTTCGCCGAGCGCGGCTACGACCGGACCACCGTGCGGGACATCGCCGGTCGTGCGGGCGTGAACCAGGCGCTGTTGTTCCGGTACTTCGGCAGCAAGGAAGCCCTTTACGCGGCCGTGGTCGCGCGAGCCGGGCGCGACAAGCTCGCCGAGGTGCCGCCGAACGAACTGTTCACCCAGCTACTGCGCGGGATCCTGGACCGCGAGGCCGGCCAGGACCACTCGTCGCAGATCATGCTGCGGTCCAGCGCCGAGGACGTCTCCGTCAAGGCGATCGGCCAGGAGCTGGGCCAGGACTACATCCGGGCGCTCGCCGGCCTCACCGACGCGCCCGAGGCCGACCTGCGGGCCCACCTCGTGCTCGCCTGGATCGTCGGCATCGACCTGATGCGTGCGGACGGCGGCCTGAGCCCGCTGGCCGGCGCGAACTCCGAGCAGGTCGTCGCCTGTGTGCTGCCCGCGGTCCGGACGCTGCTCGAGCGCATCAAGGACATCTCGCCCGAATAAGACACTCTGCGCAACCGCTCGTTGACCGCGTGTGGCGCCCTCTGTATGGTCATCGGATGTAAGCAGTTGCTTACAAACATCGAAGGGGGCCTATTCGATGACCACCACACAAGAGCCGGTGAACTTCCCGTTCACCCCTGACTACGACCGGCTCAACCCCAGCCCGGAGACGATCGGCACCGGCGACGGCGAGCCCCTGGTCCGGGTCCGGCTGCCCTACGGCGGCGAAGGCTGGCTGGCCAGGCGCTACGAGGACGTCAAGATCGTGCTGGCCGATCCCCGGTTCAGCCGCGCCGCCGGGTTTGGCAGGGACGTGCCCAGGGCGACGTCCTACGTCAACGACCAGCCGGGCATCCTCGACATGGACCCGCCGGACCACACCCGGCTGCGTCGTCTCGCGGCCAAGGCGTTCACCGCGCGCCGCGTCGAGCTGCTCAAACCGCGCACCCAGGAGATCATCAACGGGCTGCTGGACAAGATGATCGAGGCCGGCTCGCCGGCGGACCTGATGGACTCGGTGTCCTGGCCGCTGCCGATCACGGTGATCTGTGAGCTGCTGGGGGTTCCGGTCGAGGACCGCGCGAAGTTCCGGGCGTGGACCGACGCGTCCCTCTCGATCACCGCTTACACGGTCGAGGAGATCATGGACGCGCGGCAGAGCCTGCGCGAGTACATGGCCGGTCTGATCGCCGAACGCCGCCGCGAGCCCGCCGACGACCTGCTGACCGGGCTGGTCAAGGCGCGCGACGAGGAAGAC
>CBIMJO010000644.1:0-6109 GCA_966244135.1 uncultured Actinocrispum sp.
CCGCCGTCCTCGCCGCCCGGGAGGCGTTCGACACCGGCGCGTGGCCCCGGATGGGCTTCGCCGAACGCGGAAAACTGCTGCACCGGTTCGCCGACCTGATCGAACAGAACGCCGCCGCGCTGGCCGAGGCGGAAAGCCGGGACATGGGCAAGCCGGTTACCGCGGCCATGGGGCACGACGTGCCCCGCGCGGCACAGAACATCCGGTTCTTCGCCGACCACGCCCGGCTCAGCGCGGCCGAGGCGTTCCCGTCGGACGCCGGGTTCCATACCTACACGCGTTACGAGTCGGCAGGTGTGGTCGCCGCTGTCTCGCCGTGGAACTACCCGCTGATGCTGGCGACCTGGAAGGTGGCACCCGCATTGGCTTGGGGCAACACGGTTGTCCTCAAACCCGCCGAGGACACTCCGCATTCAGCGGCATTGCTGGGCAAGCTCGCGCTGGAAGCCGGGCTGCCCACCGGTGTGCTCAACGTCGTGCTCGGCTACGGCGACGCGGGCGCGGCCCTGGTGCGTGACCCGCGGGTGGACCGCGTGACGTTCACCGGATCCTCGCTCACCGGCAAGTCGATCGGCGCCGCCGCGGCCGCGAACCTCACGCCGGTCAGCTTCGAGCTGGGTGGCAAGGGCGCCAACGTCATCTTCGACGACGCCGATGTGGACAGTGCGGTCGAGTGGTCCATCAAGGCCGCTTTCGGCAACACCGGGCAGGTGTGCCTGGCCGGTTCGCGGCTGTTCGTCCAGCGCGGGGTGTATGACGCGTTCCTGTCGCGGTTCGTGGCCGCCGCCGAGGCGATGGTCATGGGCGATCCCACCCAGGAACAGACCACGTTGGGCCCGTTGGCCAGCAAGAAGCACTTCGAGAAGGTGAGCCGGTACCTGGAGCCGGCCGCGCTGGGCGGGGCGTCGATCGTGACGGGTGGCCTTGACCACGACTGGTTCGTCCGGCCCACGATCCTGACGGACGTGCCGTCGGCGGCGCCGGTCCAACGCGACGAGGTGTTCGGCCCGGTCGTGACGGTGACCCCGTTCAGCACCGAGGAAGAAGGCGTGTCGCTGGCGAACTCCACGCCGTACGGGCTTTCCGCGATGGTGTTCACGTCCAATGTGCACCGAGCCCACCGCGCCGCGGCGGCCCTGCGCAGCGGCAACGTGTGGGTCAACTGCTTCTTCGTGCGCGACCTGCGGGCACCCTTCGGCGGCGTCGGGCACTCGGGCGTCGGCCGCGAGGGCGGCTCGTTCAGCAGGGAGTTCTTCACTGAGCCGAAAACCGTGTGCCTGCGCATAGACGGTTAGGATTCCTTCATGTCGCTTCAGCACGCGCTGCTGGGGGTGCTCGAAGCACGCCCCATGAGTGGGTACGACCTGGTCCGGTTCTTCGACAGTTCGGCGGGCTGGATCTGGGCCGCCCCGCAGAGTCAGATCTATCCCACGCTGCGGCGGATGGAACGCGCCGGGCTGATCGGCGGGGACGACGAGCCACGCGGCCCCCGCCTCACCCGGACGGTGTACACCGTCACCGAGAAGGGCCTCGAGGAACTCGACCGCTGGCTGGCCACCCCGCACGATCCGGGCCCGCCGCGGGACCCGTTCCTGGTGCAGGCGCTGAACTTCGACATGATCAGCGCGGAGCAGGCGCAGCACGTGCTGGCCCAGTTCATCAGCGAGCAGGAAAAGGCGGCAGCGGACGCCGAGGCGCATCGTGACCGGTTGCTGGCGAAGGACACCTCGCTGTTGCGGGAGCGGTTGACGCGGCGGGATCCGGCGGACCACGACCGGATCGCGCGGTTGAAGGCGCATGTCTTTGAGGGGATCGCTCGGGTGGCTCGTACTCGCGCTGAATGGGCGCGTGAGGGGCAGCGGCTGCTCGGCGAGGAATGACGCATCGTCCAGTTGACGCTGCGTGAGGTTTGACGCTGCGGCCGTGTGGCTCGATTTGGTGTGGGGACCCCTGCGACGCCCAGGCAGAGCCAAACGCGGGCAGGGCTGGAGCCCTGCCACGCCGAACGAGCTTATGGGCGCCGCCACCCCACACAAAATCGAGCCACACAGCCGCCAACTCGGCCCACAAGACCGAGTTCGCACCACTCGGCCGTTCCTGACCAGCCGAGTTCCACGCGCGAATCTCGAGCCACCCTGTGAGGCGAGGCCTCCACGCGAGTGCGAGGGCGGGTGGGTGTCCGATGTGGACGGTTGGTCAGGTGAGGGCTTCGTCGAGGTCGCGGTAGACCGAGAGGACCTGGTTGAGGCCGGAGATCTCGATGGGGCGGCGGGTGGCGCCGTCGCCGACCACCAGCCGCACCGCGCGGTCGGCGGCCGCGGCCTTGAGGTGGATGTCCACCAGGGCGCGCAGGCCGATGGAGTCGATGAAGCCGACGTCGGTGAGGTCGAGGACCAGCATCTCCGTTTCCGGGAGGCTGTCGGTCAGGACGTCGGTGAGGTCGGGGGTGGTGTCGATGTCGATCTCGCCCGTCACCGACACCACCGTGGCCCGCTTCTCCTGCCGGATGTCGAACCGCAGCGGGGCGGACTCGCTTTGTGCATCCGGCATTCCTGCGCCTCCTGGAAAGCTGGTGGGAGGCGTGAGTCTATCGCCTGGCCGCCGGCGGAGCGCGGCTAGCGGGTACTCATCGTGCGCACGAACTCCGCGGCCACTTCCCGCAGCTTGATGTTCACCCGTTGGGACCGCGCGATGAGGTGGTCCATGGCCTGCTCGTCGTTGATCTTGTGCACCGCCATCAGGATGCCCTTGGCCTGCTCGATGACCGCGCGGCTGCGCATCGCGGTCTCCAGGTGGTCGGCCAGCGCCCGGGTCTCGTGATAGCGCCGGCTGGTGCGCAGGCCGAACGTCACGACGGTGGTGTACAGCTCCAGCAGCTTGGAGTCGATCTCCTCGAAACCGTGGTCGCCGAACCCGAACAGGTTGATCGCCCCGGTCAGGTGCTCGTCCACGCGTAGCGGCGCGGCCAGGTAGCTGCGGAGGTTGAACCGTTTCGCCGTGGCCGCGAACTCCGGCCACAGCTCGCTCGCGGTCTCGGTGGCGGCCCGCACGGTCTCCCCGGTCGCCGCGGCCTGCAGGCACGGACCGATGCCCGCCTGGTACTGCGCCAGGTCGACCTGCCGAGCCGGCTCATGGGTGAAGGCCGCCGTCCGCGCGCCGTCGTCCCGGATCGCCGTGATACTCGCCATGTCCGCACCCGGCACCACTCTTACCGCTTCCGCGCACACCGCGTCGAGGATCTCGACACTGCCCGGATCGGCGGTCAGAGCCTCGGTCAGATCGGCCAACGCGGCCGTGACCTCGTCCAGCAGCTCGACCACACGGTCACCACTCGCCAATTCCGCCCCGTCCTCCATGCCAGCGGCGAGCACGAACGCACGGCTCACCAGCAGCAAAATGTGAAATTCCGCTGCTGGTTCAACGGAGCCTTCGGATCTTACCCAACGCCAGAACCCGCCCAGGCCGGGACCCGGTGAGACTAGATTCAGGACTACACCACTCGTGAATTCCAAAGTGACGAAATAAACAAAGGCTCCGGACCGGGAGGATTGGCCGCTGTCCGAGTGGGTACTCCGTGCGCGCAGAGTAGGCGAACGAAGGGGAGTGCCGTGGGGCGACACCACCCGAACGAGCAAGACGACAGGCAGTGGGACGCGGCGGACCTGGTGTCGGCCCATGACGAGAGCGGCCGGCACGAGCGCCGGGAAGAATCGGTGACCGCCGACGATTAGCCGCCTACGTCAGGGGATAGGACATCTCCACGCCCTCAAGGAAGACCCCGTCCGGCAACGGAATCGTGGTCTTCCTGCCCTCCTGGAAGCCGTACGCCTGGTATAGCGGCACTCCAGGTAACGTCGCCATGAGCGTCAACGAGGTGAAGCCGCACTCCGTCGCGGCTTGGGCGCAGGCATCCAGGATCGTTCGCCCGAGTCCGCGGCGGGTCCAGTCGCCGCGGACGAACATCGCCCGCACACGTGCCGGTTCCGTGGCGGGATCCAGTATCCGCGCGTCCCCGGGCCGCGAACCGGAACCCGTGTAGAGCTTGTCGCGTTTGCTCCACCCACCGCACGCCACGATCTCGCCCGCTTCGGCGTGCACGAAATAGGTACCGTCCTCGATCAGGACCGTGTCCGGTTCGGTGAGGTGGACGGCGGCGCTGGCGGACTGGGACTCGCTGTAGAACGCGGGGAACAGGTCCTCGACGGACGTCCTCATCAGCTTGGCGATCTCAGGAACATCTGCTGCGGTGGCGAGGCGGAGGGTCGGCACGCTCTTGAGGTTGTCACATCAGGTCAAACGATTACCGTGCTGTGCTCGACCCTGGGCGTCGCCGCGAACAGGCTGGGCAGGGTGGATGCGAACGCGGTGAACTGTTCGGAACGGATGAACTCGTCGATCGCCTCGCGGCTGTCCCATTGGGACACACTGTGGAACGTGGTGGGGGAGCCGGTCGACTGCCCGAAGGTGTTCCACGCGCATTCCGGGGTTCGGCGGACCAGTTCGGCGATCGGCCGGTAGGCCGCGATGAACTCGGCCTCCCGGCCGGGCCGGACTTCCAGGGTCACGACTTCGAGCACCATGCTCGTAGTGTCACCCATGGAAGCCCGCCCGGCACGGGGAAGCCGCGGTGGGTGTCCGCGCGAGTCAGTGCCGCAGCTCGGGAATACCCGCCTCCTCGTCGAGGAAGCCACCGGACTGGTGCCGCCACAGCCGGGCGTAGGTGCCTTGCCGTGCCAGCAGTTCGGTGTGCGTGCCCTGCTCGATGATCTCGCCCTGGTCGAGCACGACGAGCTGGTCCATCCGCGCGACGGTGCTGAGCCGGTGCGCGACGACCAGTGCGGTGCGGCCCTCCATCAGCTGCCACAACGCCTGCTGCACCAGCATTTCGCTCTCCGAGTCCAGTGCGCTGGTGGCCTCGTCGAGCAACAGGATCGGCGCGTCGCGCAGGATCGCCCTGGCCAGCGCCACCCGCTGGCGCTGGCCGCCGGACAGCTTGATGCCGCGTTCGCCCACCATGGTGTCGAACCCGTCGGGCAGCGCCGAGGCGAACTCGGTCACGTGCGCCGCGGTGGCCGCCTGCATGATCTCCTTCTCGGTCGCGTCCGGCCGGGCGAACGCGATGTTGTCCCGCAGGGTCCGGTGGAACATCGCCGGGTCCTGCGGCACGTAGGCGATCAGGCTGCGCAGGTCGGTCTGGCGCAGCTTGGCGATGTCCTGGCCGCCGATCAGGATCTCGCCGTCGCGGATGTCCATGAACCGCAGCAGCAACCGGGTCAGCGTGCTCTTGCCGCCGCCGGAGCGGCCGACCAGGCCGAGTTTCGATCCACTGGGGACGGTCAGGTTCATGTCCCGGAACAACGCCGGTCCGCTGCCGTAGCCGAACGTCACGTCCCGGAACACCACATCGGCGGGGGCGGGCCGCAACGGTTCGGGGGAGGGCGGGTCGACCACCTTGGGCGGGTCCAGCAGCAGCTCGGTGAACTGGGCCGCCTCGGTCATCGAGCTCTCCAGCCGGCGGTAGATCTGGTTGAACTCGAACATGATCCGGGTGGCGTTGGAGTAGTAGGTGAACGCCACCACGATGGCCTCGATGCCCAGGCCGCCGCCGAGGGTGACCGCGAGCAGCAGGCCGAGCGAGTTGGCCAGCACCGACAGCGGGGCGACGAGGGTGTCGATCCGCAGGTTGGCGAAGTCCCACGACCGCAGGGCGAGCGTGCGGCTCTCGGCCACGCGGCTCTTGTGCTCGGCGGCCTCGTGCTCCTCCGCGGCGAAGGCGCGCACGGTCTCCATGTTCATGATGCTGTCGGCCACGTGCCCGGACACCCGGGCGTAGGCGGCCTCGCGCTGGTCGACCAGTTTCTGGCGGCGCCGGATCAGCGGCGCGATGACCAGGGCGGTGACCAGCAGCAGCCCGACCAGGACCGCGACCAGGATCGGGTTGTAGAGCCAGAGCACGACCGAGGCGAACGCGAGCGGGATCATGTTGGCCATGACCGAGAACGCCAGGGTGTCGATGAACTCCTCGTAGCGGGAGGCGAAGCTGAGCACCCGCTTGGTGAGCGAGCCGGCGAAGTTGTTGTGGAAGAACGCGGCGTCCTTCGCCAGCAGC
>CBIMJO010000645.1:0-6098 GCA_966244135.1 uncultured Actinocrispum sp.
ACGAGATCATGCGGCTGAACCCGCGCTTCGTGTTCTTCACCCTCGCGCCGGACGACGGTCGCCAGGCGGTAGGCGCGGCCAACGTCCCCCTGCCGGCTGGCCGGGCGGTGGCGGTCGATCTGCTTGATTCCGGGTGGTCGGTGGTGCTGGCCGGGCGGCGCGCGGATCGGTTGGCGGAGACGGCGGCGCTGAGCCAGGGGCGGTCGCTCACGGTCCCGACCGACGTCGCGGAGCCGGATCAGGTCAGGAACTTGTTCGAGCAGGTCAAGGCCACCTTCAACCGCGTCGACCTGCTGTTCAACAACGCCGGGCTCAGCCTCGCCGGCAACGTCGGCGACCTCCCCCTCGACAAGTGGCGCAAGGTGATCGACACCAACCTCACCGGCGCGTTCCTCTGCGCGCAGGAGGCGTTCAACATCATGCGCGAGCAGGACCCGATGGGCGGCCGGATCATCAACAACGGCTCGATCTCCGCGATGACGCCCCGCCCGAACAGCCCCGCCTACACCGCGTCGAAGCACGCGATGACGGGCCTGACCAAGTCGATCTCCCTGGACGGCCGCAAGTACAACATCGCGTGTGGACAGATCGACATCGGCAACGCGGCCACGGACATGGGCGGCCGCATGGCCAAAGGCGTGCCGCAGCCGAACGGCGAGGTCGTGCCCGAGCCGGTGTTCGACGTGAAGCACGTGGCCGCGGCGGTGCACTACATGGCGAACCTGCCGCTGGACGCCAACGTCCAGACCATGACCGTGATGGCCACGAACATGCCGTTCGTCGGCCGGGGGTGACGGTCGTCATGGGTGAAGTCGCGATCGCCGACACTTACCCCATGACCTGCGGATTCCTACCGTTGACGACATGGAGACGGTATTCGAGCGGGTGAGCTTCAGCTACGGGCGCACCCCAGCCCTCACCGAGGTCAGCTTCGCTGTGCCCGAGGGACAAATAGTCACACTGCTCGGCTCGAACGGGGCCGGTAAGTCGACAGCAGTGGACCTGATGCTCGGCTTGCGCAAACCCGGGCAAGGCAAGGTCACCGTCCTGGGTGGACGGCCGGAGGACGCGGTCGCGAAAGGACGCGTCGGCGCGATGTTGCAGACCGGCGGCCTGCCGTCGGACGCGACCGTGACCGACGTGGTGGACCTCGCCCGGTGTCTGTACGGAAAACGCCGCAGCCTCAAGGAGTTGCTGGAACTCACGGGTCTGACCGAGGTCAGCAGACGAAAGACGGACGCCTTGTCCGGCGGGCAGAAGCAGCGGGTGCGGTTCGCGGTCGCCATGGCCGGCCGGCCCGACCTGCTCTTCCTCGACGAGCCCACGGTGGCCATGGACTTCCGTGCCCGCAGGCAGTTCTGGCAGGCGGTGAAGGCGCAGGGCAACACCGTCGTGTTCGCCACGCACTACCTCGACGAGGCGGACGCGTACGCCGACCGCGTGATCGTGATCGACCGCGGCCGGGTGGTCGCCGAAGGCACGCCCGAGCAGATCAAGGGCGACGCCAACCTGGAAGACGCACTGCTCGAGCTCACGGAGGAAGGCCGATGACCGCGTTCGTTCGCTTCGAGGTCGTCCGGACCTTGCGCAACATCCGCTACCTGTCGTTCCTCGTGGTCATGCCGGTGGTGTTCTACCTGCTCTGGGGCCGTACCGGCGGACCCGGCGCGATGGTCGCGATGTCGGTGTACGCGGCGTGCGGGGGAGCGTTGCTGGGCAGCGGGAACACGATCGCGGAGGACCGGTTCACCGGCTGGATCCGGCAGCTGCGGGTCACGCCGCTGAGCAACCGCGCCTGGCTGACCGGCAAGATCGTCCAAGGCGTGCTGACCGTCATCCCGGGCGTCCTGATCGTCAGCGTTGTCGCGGTCTTCACCGGACACGTCGAACTCGACGCGGCGAAATGGCTGGGGCTGGCGGCGCTGTTCCTGCTGGGGTCGCTGCCGTTCGCGCTGATCGGCGTGTTCTTCGGGATGTTGTTGCGCGGCAAGACCGCCACGGTCGTGCTGATGCTCGTGTTCTTCGCGCTGATGTTCATCGGCGGCGTGATCGCGGGCAACACCACCATCCCCGGCGGCGCGATCACCCCCACCTACAACCTGCTGGCGGCGGGCATTCAGATCTCGCAGGGTCAGCCGATCGGCGGCGGGTACCTGCTCAACCTGGGCGGATGGACTGCGCTGGCCGGCGTCGCCGTGCTGCTGCGGTGGCGCAGGGCGTAAACAATGGGCGACGTGACGGCCGAAGTGGATCTCGCGGACGACGACCGGGTGCGGACGATGTGGAACCGCCGTCTGTGGTCCAGGTTCCTGCTGATGTACCTGGGGATGGCGTCGTCGTCGGTGATCTACTTCTCGGGCGAGCACCCGGTCTGGCAGATGGTCATCGTGGTCGTGGCCGCGGTCGCCACCGCGATCCTGGGGATGCGCACGACCTTCGACCTCACCCTCGGCAAGCTGTCCCGCCTGCCGTTCTGGCCGTCGTATTTCACGTTGCTCGCGCTGTGTCTCGGATTGCCCGCCGTCGCCGGATCGGAGTGGGCGTTCAACGCGGCCTGGCTCAGCGCCGCGACCGGCTGGCTCGGCGGCCGCTGGGTCGCCCCGCGGCTGCTCGGCATCGGCGCCGTGCTCGGCCTGATCGCCTGGTGGCAGCACCAGGACAAGGCGCTCGTGCTGTGGCTCGCGCTGGTCGGCGTGATGGTCGGGTTCTTCACCTCGCAGGCCCGCACCCAGTTCGACATGTTCGCCGAGCTGCAGGCCAGCCGGCGGGAGCGGGCCCGGCTAGCGGTCGCCGACGAACGTGACCGGATCGCCCGCGACCTGCACGACCTGGTCGGGCACAGCCTGTCGGTGATCGCGGTGAAGACCGAGCTCGCACGCCGGCTGGTGGCCGTGGACGCGGAGCGGGCCGAGAACGAGCTGGCCGACATCGATACCGTGGTCCGGCGTGCCCTCGCCGAGGTGCGCCAGGCCGTCACCAACTACCGGCAGCCCACCCTGGCCGGCGAGCTGGCGTCCGCCCGGCGTGCCGCCGCCTCGGCCGGGATCGACTGCCGTGTCGAGTCACCGGAGAGCTGGTCCCTGCCGCTGCCCGTCGATGGCGCGCTGGCCTGGACCGTCCGCGAAGGAGTGACCAACGTGCTGCGCCACAGCCGCGCCGCCACCTGCCGGATCCAACTGTCCATCGCCGGCACGTCGGCCTCGCTGAAGATCGTCGACGACGGCACCGGCCCGATCGAACCGGACCACCGGGGCAACGGCCTCGTGGGCCTGACCGAACGCGTGCAGGCCCTCGGCGGCTCGCTGTCGTCGGGCGCGGCCGGTCCGGACGGCGGGTTCATCGTCCACGTGCAGGTCCCGGCATGATCAAGTTGCTGCTGGCCGAGGACCAGACCATGTTCCGGGGGGCGATGGCCACGTTGCTGGACCTCGAACCGGACCTCGAGGTCGTCGTGCAACTGAGCCGCGGCGACGAGGTCGTGGGCGCCGCCGAGGCGTTCCGCCCGGACATCGCCCTGCTCGACATCGAGATGCCGGGCATGGACGGCCTCGAAGCCGCCCGTCACCTGCGCACCCGGGTGCCGGCCACGAAGGTCGTCATCCTCACCACCTTCGGCCGTCCCGGTTACCTCCGCTCGGCCGTCGACGCGGGTGTCGCGGGCTTCCTGCTGAAGGACGCGCCCGTCACCGAACTCGCCGTCGTCATCCGCCGAGTAGCGGCGGGCGAACGAGTCGTCGACCCCTCCCTGGCGTTGGCAGCCCTGAGCGAAGGCGCGAGCCCTCTCACCCCGCGCGAGACCGAGGTCCTCGCTGCCGCCCGGGGCCACGGCACCATCGCCGAGATGGCCAAAGGCATGCACCTGTCCCCAGGCACGGTCCGCAACCACCTGTCCGCCGCGATCCAGAAACTGGGCGCCCGAACCCGGGCCGAAGCCCTCCAGATCGCCGAGTCCAAAGGCTGGCTCTAGTTAGGTCTACAGCAGTGGGGTGAGCATGGCGCGGTCGGCCTCCTGGAGGTACGAGGCGTAGCTGTCGTACAACGCGCGGCGGGCCAGGCGCGAAGCGAGTGGGCCATTGCGGGCCCGGAGCGCCTCCAGGACCTCCGTGTGGTGCTTCAGGTACCGCGTCATCAGGGCCTGGCGGTCGGCGGCGTGCGCGAGGTGGTCCTCGATGAGGTCGAGGACGACACCGCGGACCACCGTGCTGCACACGATGATCATCGTGTTCTGGGTGGCGTGGGCGACGGCGTCGTGGAAGGCGACGTCGGCGTCGCTGAAGGCGGTGTAGTCGGTGGCGGTGGTCATGGTGTCGAGGGCCGCCGAGATTTCCGCCAGCTGGGACGCGGTGTGCAGCTGGGCGGCCAGTAAATACGCTGAGCCTTCCAGCAGCATGCGGAACTGCAGCAGCTCGCCGAGGGACATCGACGAGGTGCGGGCGAGGCGGGTCATCGACTTGTGCAGGGCGACGGGCGAGGCGGCGAGGACCAGCGGCCCGCGGGGGTCACCCGCGCGGGACTGGATCATGCCGTTGGACTGCAGCACCCGCAGGGCCTCGCGCACGGTGGACCGCGACACGCCGAACTGGGTCATCAGGTCCCGTTCGCTGGGCAGGTGCGAGCCGGGTGGCAGCTGCCCGCCGAACACGGCGGCCTCTATCTGCTCGACCACCCGCTCGTAAGCCCGGACCGGGCTGACCGGTGAGAACATCCCGACCGCTCCTCTTGACCAACGCGCCGGACCGGTGTCAGTCTACTGGTCTGACCAGCATACTAGGTGGTGATGCCAGTGCGGGTGCTTTTGGTGGCAGTCGCCCTGGTGGCTGCTTGCTCCGCCGGTCAGACGGCCGCCACGCCCAATGACACGAGCGCGATCTCGATCGGGTTCACCGCGGAGCCGGCCAACCTCGACTTCACCCGTACCGATGGTGCCGCGATTCCGCAGGCTCTGCTGACCAACGTGTACGAGGGCCTGGTCAAACTCGACACCGAAGGCAAGATCGTGCCACTGCTGGCCAAGAGCTGGACGGTCAGCGCGGACCGCAGGACCTATGACTTCGAGCTGCAACCCAATGTCACGTTCACCAACAACCAGCCGTTCACCGCGAGCGACGTGAAGTTCTCGATCGAGCGCGTGAAGACCGCCTGGACGATCTCGCTCAAGTCCAAAATGGACGTTGTGGACCGGGTGGACGTCGTCGATCCGACGCACGCCCGGGTCGTTCTCAAACGCCCCAGCAACAACTGGCTGTTCGACATGACCACTCGGGTCGGCGCGATGTTCAGCCAGACCGGAGTGGCCGATCTGGCGAATACGCCCGTGGGCACCGGGCCGTACGCGTTCGCCAGCCGCAAGCGCGGCGACTCGATCGTGCTGCGCGCCAACCCGAACTACTGGGGCAGGAAACCCGCCTACACCACGGTGTACCTGAAGTACTTCAAGGATCCGACCGCGCTCAACAACGCCTTGCTGAGCAATGGGATCGACGTGATCTCGGCGATCACCACGCCCGACTCCGTCGGCCAGTTCGAGACCGACACCAGGTTCACCGTGCTGCAGGGCACGACGAACTCCGAGGTCACGCTGGCGTTCAACAATGCCAGGCCGCCGCTGGACGACAAGAACATCCGGCAGGCACTGATGTACGCGATCGACCGCAAGGCCGTGATGGCCACGGTCGCGGCGGACCGGGGAACGCTGATCGGCAGCATGGTGCCGCCGACCGACCCCTGGTACGAGGATCTGTCCACCGTGTACTCGTACAACCCGGGCAAGGCCGCGGAGATCCTGGCCGGCCGCAACCTCCGGCTGCGCCTGCGCATCCCGAACCTGCAGTACGCCGTGTCGGCGGCGCAGGTGGTGGCGTCGCAGCTGAACGACGTCGGTGTCTCGGTGAGCATCGAGCCGCTGGACTTCCCGGCGGTCTGGCTCAAGCAGGTGTTCACCGACCACGACTACGACATGTCGATCATCCAGCACGTCGAGCCCCGGGACATCGTCACCTTCGGCAACCCCAAGTACTACTGGGGTTACAACAACCCCAAGGTCCAGGAGCTGATCACCCAGGGCGACTCCGGCACGCCCGACCAGCAGATCACGGCCA
>CBIMJO010000646.1:0-6081 GCA_966244135.1 uncultured Actinocrispum sp.
GGGTCTGTGACTTCAGGGGATTCGCAGCCAGACCGCGGTGTCCGGCGGGAGCATGTCGTTGTTCAGCGGACCGCTGGCCAGCAGGACGCTTTCGTGCCGTGGCAGCGGCACGTCCTCGCCGGACAGGTTGACCAGGCAGGCGAACCCGGGGTCCCGGGCGTACGCGATGACGTCGGCCAGGTGGACCAGCCAGCGCATCTCCCCGTCGCCCAGCGCCGGTTCGTCCCGGCGGATGCGCAGCGCGGCCCGATAGAGCTCCAGCATCGACCCGGGATCGGCGGCCTCGGCCTCGGCGGTGTAGCCCGCCCACTCCCCGGGCTGCGGCAGCCAGGTCTGCCCGGTGCTGAAGCCGAACGGCGGAAACTCGCCACCCCAGGGGATCGGCACGCGGCAGCCGTCCCGGCCCGGGTCGCCGCCCTTGGTGCGCGCGAACACCGGGTCCTGGCGCAGTTCGTCCGGGATGTCCTCGATCTCCCAGAGCCCCAGTTCCTCGCCCTGGTACACGTACACCCCACCCGGCAACGACATCGTCAGCAGGGCGGCGGCCCTGGCCCGTCTGGTGCCCAGCTCCCGGTCGACCGGTGTGCCGTGCCTGCGGTCGGCGAACTCGAACCCGGTGTCCCCGGAACGGCCGTAGCGCGTGACATGCCGGGTAACGTCGTGATTGGACAGAACCCAGGTCGTTGGGGCGCCGACAGGGGAGTGTGAGTCCAAACTGGCCTGAATGACCTCGCGCAGTTTCTTCGCATCCCATGGGCAGGACAGAAAGTCGAAGTTGAACGCGGAGTGCAGTTCGTCGGAGCGCAGGTACTGGGCGAACCGGACCGGATCGGGCAGCCACATCTCCCCGACGAAGATGCGCTCGCCCGGGTAGGAGTCGGAGACCTTGCGCCATTCCCGGTAGATCTCGTGCACACCGTCCATATCGGAGAACGGCAGCTGCGCACCCGGCGCCAGACCCTCCACATCGGGCAGTGCCGGGTCCTTCACCAGCCCGTCGGCCACGTCGATGCGGAACCCGTCGATGCCCCGGTCGAACCAGAACTTCAGAATGTCGATGAACTCCTTGTGCACATCCGGGTTCGTCCAGTTCAGGTCCGGCTGGCGGGAGCTGTAGAGGTGCAGGAACCACTCACCGTCGGCGACCTGTGTCCATGCCGGACCGCCGAACCGGGACTGCCAGTCGTTCGGCGGCAGCTCACCGTTCTCGCCGCGCCCGGGCCGAAACCAGAACCGCTCCCGCTCTGGCGATCCCGGACCGGCCTCGACCGCCGCCCTGAACCAAGGATGCTCGTCGGAGCAGTGGTTGGGCACGATGTCGATGATGATCCGGATGCCCAGCTGGTGCGCCTCGGCGATGAGCAGCTCGGCCTCGGCCAGCGTGCCGAAGGTCGGCTCGATGTCGCGGTAGTCCGACACGTCGTAGCCGCCATCGTCCATTGGGGACGGATACCACGGGCAGAACCAGATGGCGTCGATGCCCAGGTCGGCCAGGTAGGGCAGCCGGCCGCGGACACCGGCCAGGTCGCCGATCCCGTCGCCGCCGCCATCGGCGAAGCTGCGCCCGTAGACCTGGTAGATCGCCGCACCACGCCACCACGCGGTCCGGGCTTCGGGCGCAAGGCGATTGGAAACGGTCACGGTGAGACCTCCGCATACAAAGTGTCAGGTGGGTTCAACCCTTGACGCTGCCGGCGGTCAGGCCGGCCAGGATGTGTCGCTGGAAGAACAGGAACAACGCCACCATTGGCACCGATGCCAGCACGAGCCCGGCCAGCAACAGGTTGAGCGGCATGTCGATCTCCATTCGCTGCAGTGCGACCGACAGCGTCTGCTTCGACGTGTCCGGGAAGACCAACAGGGGCCAGATGAAGTCCTTCCAGGCTGCGACGATCGCGAGAATCGAGACCACGGCCAGGATCGGGCGGGAGATCGGCAGGACGATCCGCCAGAGGATGCGCAGCTGGCTCGCGCCGTCCAGCACGGCCGCCTCCAGCAGCTCACCCGGGATCTGGTCGAAGAACCGTTTGAGCAGGTAGATGTTGAACGCGTTGGCCGCCGCCGGGAACCAGATCGCGGCCGGCGAGTTGATCAGGTTCACGCCGAGGATCGGCAGATCCGTGACGGTGACATACGTCGGCACCAGCAGCGCGGACGCCGGGACCATCAGCGTGCCCAGCATCAGCGCGAGGATCTTGTTGCCCAGCACTGGCCGCAGCTTCGACAGCGCGTACGCCGCCGGGACGTCGACGGCCAGCTGGATGGCCCACGCGCCGATCGCCACGACGATCGTGTTCAGAAAGTAGCGCGCCAGGTCCATCTGCGTCCAGGCCTCGCCGTAGTCATCGACATGCCACTGCGACGGCACGACAGTCGGTGGTGTGCGGGCGAGTTCGGCCGGGTCCTTCATCGCACCCGTTACGGCCCAGTACAACGGGAACACGAACGCGGCCACGAACAGCACGAGCACCACGGTGAAGACGGTCCAGTAGATCGCCTTGCCGCGCGGGGACCGGAGCTGGGCAGGGGAGACCAGGGTACGCATCAGTCGCTCCTCGTCCGCGTCAGCCGCAGGTACAGGCCGGAGAAGATGGCCAGTGCCACCAGAAGCAGCAGGCTCATCGCGCTCGCCGCGCCGAAGTCGTTGTACGTGAACGCATACCGGTACAACAGCAGCAACACGGTGACCGTGGAGTCCTCCGGGCCACCCCCCGTCATCACGTAGGGCTCGGTGAACACCTGCATGGTGGCCACGATCTGCAGCAGCAGCAACACAAGCAGCACGAACCGGGTCTGCGGGATGGTGACGTGCCAGATCCGTTTCCACAGCCCGGCGCCGTCCAGCTCGGCCGACTCGTACAGCTCACCCGGGATGGTTTGCAGTGCCGCCAGGTAGATCAGCGTCGTCGACCCCATGTTCGCCCATGTCGACACGATCACCAGCGACACCATGGCCGTACTGCTGGAGTCCAGCCACTGCAGCTGCGGGATCCCGACCGAACCCAGTGCCGCGTTGGCCAGGCCGGGTCCCGGGTTGTAGATCCACTTCCAGAGCATGGCCACCACGACCGGCGGCAGCATGACCGGGAGGTAGACCGCGACCCGGAAGAACGCCCGGGCGTGCCGCAGCTCGTTGAGCAGCACCGCGGTCACGAACGGCACCGCGAACCCCAGCAGCAGCGCGAACCCGGTGAACTGCAAGGTGTTCAGCCAGGCCGTGCCGAACAGCGGGTCGGCGAACAGCCGGGCGAAGTTGTCGAACCCCACCCACTTCGGCGGGTCGACGAAGTTGACCTCCTGGAAGGACAGCAGGATCCCGCGCACGATCGGGTACCACGAGAACAGCGCGAACACCACGAGCGCGGCGGCCAGCAGGCCGTAGGCCGTGAGGTTGTCGTTGACCTTGCGGCGCAGCCTGCTGACGGTCTTCACCGGAGGTGGGTCGGCGGTGACCGGCCACGGTGGACCGGTCACCGCCGGGGCCTCACTTGACTTGAGCGAGGGCACTGTTGACCTTGCCTTCGGCATCGGTCAAGAGCTGGTCGACGTTGGCGTCCTTGTTGGTCAGCACCGCCTGCATCACGCCGTCGAGCACCGCGTAGATCTGCTGGGCGTTCGGCGGCTCCAGGTTGCCCTTGAGCTTGGTGTTGCCGTCCAGGTAGGACGCGAAGTTCTTCTCCGGCACGTTGGCGTACTGGGTCTTGAGCGCCGCCTGCTTGGCGCGGACGTCACCGGTGTACACGTCCGGCGTCGGGATCGCGGGCAGGCCGATCGGCTGCTTCTCGGCCACGTACCGCTTGATCCGGCTCTCGAACCGGTCCGGGTTGAGGTACTCCCAGGTGATCCAGGTCAGCCCGGCCTTGATCTTGGCGGCGTCGGCCTTGGGGTTGATCATGTAGCCCTCGCCGCCGAGCAGGGTGCCCTGCCCGCCGGGCATCGCGGCCACGCCGTAGTCCTCGTACTTGCCGTTGAACTGCTTGACCAGCACCGGCACGTTGTCCGGGGCGGACAGGTACATGCCCAGCTGGCCCGCGCCCATCATCCGCTGCACGTCGGTGGCCTCGAGCAGCTGCTTGGCGCCCATGGTGTTGTCGGTCCAGCGCATGTCCTTGAGCAGCTGCAAGGCGGACTTGACCTTGTCGTTGTTGAAGTCGGCCTTCCACTTGTCGCCGTCCTGCTTGGCGATCTGGCTGCCCATCGCGTAGACCCAGGTGGTCAGGTGCCAGCCACCCTGGTTGTTCTTGCTCAGGTCGGCGAACCCGACGGTGCCGTTGCCCAGCCCGGCGATCTTCTTGGCGTCCTCCCGCACCTCGTCCCAGGTGGTCGGCGGCTTGTCGGGGTCGAGACCGGCCTTGGTGAACAGCGCGCGGTTGTACAGCAGGCCCATCGAGTAGTTGGCCGTCGGCAGGCCGTACAGCTTGCCGCCCTTGTCCTTGAAGATGTCCAGCAGCGCGGGCTGCAGCTGGTTCACCACCGCGAAGTCCTTGACCTGGGCGCTGATGTCCGCGGCCTGCCTGCGCGCGATGATGTTGGCCGGGTCGGTGAAGTAGACGTAGTACACGTCCTCGAGCTGCCCGCCGGCCAGTTTCGCCTGGAACGTCTTGGGGTCCATGAACCCCTCGTGCGGCTCGATGTCGATGTCCGGGTGGGTGGACTCGAACTCGGCCACGTCCTCGTCGAAGAGCTTGCGTTCGACCGCTTCGGTCTTGGGCGGCTGGCCGGTGACCGTGATGGTCACCTTGCCGCCGCCGCTCGCGGCCGGCTTGTCCGTGGACTCGCTCCCGCAGGCCGACAGGCCTAAACCCGCGACTACGAGCAGGACTGTGGCCCTGCGGGTGAGGGATCTCTGCATGGCTCGCGCCTCATCTCCAGTAAGCGACGACGCTCTGTGATGGCGCTCACCATAAGAGACTCGAACGAACGAGCGCAATATGTCGATGAGTTTTCGCAAGTAACGAACAGGGTTCAGCGACGCGTCGGCGCGGTCGAGCCGCGCACCACCAGCTCGGGTTCGAACAGCAGCTCCTCATCCGTGGCCGAAGCCCCGTTGATCTGCATCGTCAGCAGGTCGACCGCCGCCCGGCCCATTGCCTCGATCGGCTGACGGATGGTCGTCAGCGGCGGGTCCACGGAGTTCATGAACGCTGAATCGTCGTAACCGATCACTGAAACATCCTGCGGAACCGACAGCCCCTGCCGGCGCACCGCGCGGATCGCGCCGAGCGCCTGCGGGTCGCTTGCGCAAACGATGCCGGTGAACCCGCGCTTGACCAGCCGCGCGGCCGCCGCCTGCCCTCCTTCCAGGGAGAACATCGCGTGCTCGAAGCAGCCTTCGGGCAGGTCGGCACCGGCCGCCCGGGCCGCGGCGGCGAACGCCTCCTGCTTGCGGCGGGACGGCACATGGTCGTCCGGGCCGAGCACCATGCCGACCTTGACGTGGCCGAGCGACAGCAGGTGGGTCAGCGCCTGCTCGGCCGCGACCGCGTCGTCGCAGGACACCCGCGGGAAACCGAGGTGCTCGATGGCCGCGTTGATCAGCACGGTCGGCAGGTTGCGGTCGGTCAGCCGGCGGTAGTGCTCGTGGCTTGCGTCCGCCTGGGCGTACTGGCCACCGGCGAACACCACGCCCGATACGTGCTGCTGGAGCAGTAGCTCTACGTAGTCGGCCTCGGAGACACCGCCGGCCGTCCGGGTGCACAGCACGGGGGTGAACCCCTGCTGCGCCAACCCGTTGCCGATCACTTCGCCGAACGCCGGGAAGATGGGATTCTGCAGCTCAGGCAGCACTAGGCCGACCAGCCGCGCGCGTTCCCCCCGCAGCTGGGTCGGGCGTTCGTACCCGAGCACATCGAGGGCCGTCAGCACCGCCGTGCGGGTACTCTCCGAGACACCTGGCTTCCCGTTGAGTACCCGGCTTACGGTCGCCTCACTGACCCCGACCTTGCGGGCCACCTCGGCAAGTCTTCGCGTCATGCCCGCAACTATAAGACAACCCTTGCAGGATCCTTGCACCCGTTTGCAGGCGCGTCGGCTGCGCCTTGCGCACCGCTGCCCCTCCGGCGGGCGCGAACGGCCCATGCC
>CBIMJO010000647.1:0-6081 GCA_966244135.1 uncultured Actinocrispum sp.
GCCCGATGTTCTCCGGTCCGCAGCAGCCCGACTTCTTCTGCTCGACGCCCGCCCACCTGGCCGGATTCGACCTCACCGGCCCGTTCCTGGACACCAGCTGCTCGCTCACCACTCAGGTCGGCTACTACTACCTGGCCACCGGCGGAGCCTGGAAACCGTTCGACCGCTCCGCCCCGCGGCCGGCCGACATGACCCAGACGCCGGCCGGCGTCGACTTCGTGATCCGGTGGGAACGCGGCACGATCAACCGGTTCATCTACTCGATCGCCGTGCTCGACCCGGACGGCAGCGGCCCGGCGTCGCTGCCGCGCTGGAACCGCAAGCTGATCTACTACTTCGGCGGCGGTGTCGCCATCGGCCACTACCAGGGTTCCAACAACGCCAGCGAGTCCCGGTACGTCTACGGCCTCGGACAGGGTTACGCGATCGCGTGGTCGACCGGCACGAAGACCAACACGCACTACAACATGGTGCTCGGCGGCGAGACCGCGACAATGGTCAAGTCGCGGTTCGTGACCGAATACGGCACTCCGAGGTTCACCATCGGGCTCGGCGGTTCGGGTGGTGGCATCCAGCAGTACCTGTACGGCCAGAACCACGCTGGTCTGCTCGACGGTGCGGTGCCGCAGTACTCGTACCCGGACATGGTCACGCAGACGATCCACGTCGGTGACTGCGAGTTGCTTGAGCGGTGGATGGACCAGAAGGTGCTGGCGGACCCGGCTTCGAAGTGGCGGACGTGGACGAATCGTTCGCTGCTCGAAGGTCTGGCGTCCTCGGACACGATCGCCAACCCGTACCAGCCGTTGACACCCTGGCTCGCCACCCCGGGTTCGACCGAGTGCATCAAGGGCTGGCGCGGGTTGTCGCCGTTGGTGTTCAACCCGAAGTTCGGCACCGTCCCGGGGATCACCCCCGAGCAGCAGGCTCGCGTGGAGTGGACACACTGGAACGACGCGGTGAACGTCTACGGCCGCGACCCGGTGACCGGCTTCGCACGGTCCACCTGGGACAACGTTGGTGTCCAATATGGACTCAAGGCGTTGGTGGACAAGCAGATCAGCACGGCGGAGTTCCTCGACCTGAACGCCACGATCGGCGGGTGGAAGGGGCCGGAGCAGGCGGTGCAGGAGGGCTGCCCGTACGTCCCGGCCTCATGTCCGTCCGATGTGGACGTATGGAGTGCCCGTAACGCCACGGTTCCAGGGTCTTCTGGTGTGGCGCCGCGGACCGCGGGAAGCGTCGACGCGATGCGCGCGGCCTACCGGTCCGGGATGGTGTTCGACGGGCGGATCGACATCCCGATCCTCGACTGGCGCCACTACCTCGACGGCGAGCTGGACATGCACAACGCCCGTCAGTCGTTCGCGTCCCGGCAACGGATCCAGGACCACCAGGGCAACGCCGCCAACCAGGTCATATGGTTCACCGACGCCCGCCCCGCGCGTGCGTTCGACCAGACCCCGATGGCCCTGGCCGTGATGGACAAGTGGCTGGAGAACCTGCGCGCGCACCCCTGGCTGGGCGTGGCGCGCAACAAACCCGCGGACGCCGTCGACAGCTGCTTCGCCACCGACGGTTCGCTGCTCTACCGCGGTGCCGACGCCTGGCGCGGCATCCTCGACTCCGCCCCTGCCGGCCCCTGCACCCAGAAGTTCCCGATCCACGACACCTCACGCACCATCGCCGGCGGCCCCTTCGACGAACAGCACTACAAGTGCGCACTGCAACCCGTCGAACTCGCCCTCGCCCGCGGCCTGTACGGCTCCTGGCATCCCACCCACGCGGAGTTCGACCGTCTCAGGCAGATCTTCCCCACCGGCGTCTGCGACTACACCCGCCCCGACGTCGGTCGCCCTCGCGGTTTCTAGTCCTGGGAGTCGGGGAGGACGGCGGCGGTGAAACCGGCCGCGGTGGCGAGGGAGACGAGTTCGTCGGCGCGGTCGGCGGGGAGCAGGACGAGGGGGTAGCAGTCGGACTCGATGTCGAGGACGGCGAGGGCGGTGCCCGTCTCGCGGAGCTTGGTGCCCGCGAGTTCGAGGAAGTCGTAGGTCGGGAGGTCCGTGTCGTCGAACCACGTCCAAGCTGCGGGCTCAGGGCTGGAACGGAGTTCGCGCAGCTGGGCGGCGATGTCCTCGGGGGCTTCTTTCCAGTCGACCTCGGCCAGGAGGCCGTGGTCGGTGAGGGCGTTCACCATGGCGATCCACGCCAGCTCCGGCTCCGCCTCGTCAATGCCCCGTTCGTCCAGGCGGTCGGCGTGGGCCTGCAGGTAGCCCTCTGGGTCAGTGTGCGCGTGGTACACCAGGGTGGCGACTTCGGGGGAGTCCGGTGCCAGGAGGGTGGCGATGGCGATCAGCGCGTCTCGGGCGGAGAGTGGCACGCGAGGCTCCTTGGGGACAAAGACGAAGTAACTGGCGGCAAACGATAGCTGCATGGCCCTGTGCTGGGGACTTGCTGTCGTTGCCAAACGTGGGGCGAGTATGAAGTAATGTCGCCTTCGGTCACACGGAGGCTCGTTCATGGAGACACGCTCACGACGCCGCTCGTCGGTGGTGATCCTGAGCGCGCTGCTGGTGATCGCGGTGGGCGGCTGGGCGGGGATCCAGTATCTGCGCACCAGGCTGAGCGGCGATGGGTGTGACAACACCACGCAGCTGTCGGTGTCGGCCGCTCCGGACATCGCTCCGGTGCTCAGCGAGCTGGCCCGTTCGGTTCCTGAGCAGGACTGTTATGTCGTGAATGTGTCCGCCAGTCCTTCGCCGACGACGGTGGAGGCGCTCGCCAGTGGCGCGGGCGGCTCGGATGTGTGGGTACCCGAAGCAAGCACTTGGTTACTCCAGGCACGCGACGCCGGTGCGTGGAACCTGCCCGAGTCCGGTCAGTCGGTGGCCAGCTCACCGGTGGTGCTCGGGCTCCCCAGCAAGACCGCGGAGAAGTACGGCCAGTTCCCGGCCTGGCAACCGATCCTCGACCACGAGGCGGTCGGGCTGCCGGACCCGGCCCATGACGCGGCCGGGATCGCCGCCCTGATCGGGGTCCGGAAGCTGAGCAAGGACGACGCCGCGTTCACCGCCGCGATGCGCAAGCTCTCGCCGCCGCAGCCTGCCGTCCAGCCGATGTCCGAACAAGCCGCGGTGACCCACGACCTCGTCCCCGCGTACGCCGACGTCCCGGGGTTCGACTATCCGTATGTCCTGCTGCCCAAGGCATCCGAGTCCGCCCGTCAAGCGGCGGAACGGTTCCTGAAGGTGTTGCTGGACCAGGGGTCGACGCAGTCGTTCGCCAACGCGGGTTTCCGCACCCCCGACGGGCAGGTGCGGTCGCCGAAGCAGGGCGTCAACCCGGCGGCCAGGCCCGCGGCCGAACCGGCGCCCGACGCCATGTACGGCGTGCTGCAGGCCTGGGCGGGCGCGAACCTGAGTGCGCGGATCCAGGTCCTGCTGGACGTTTCCGGCTCGATGGCCGCGACCGTGCCCGGCACCGGCAAGAGCCGGATGGACCTGACCATCCAGGCCGCGATCCAGGGCCTCGGGCTGCTCAAACCGACCACCGAACTGGGGTTGTGGCTGTTCTCGACGAAACTCGACGGCGACAAGGACTACCAGGAGCTGCTGCCGGTCCGCGCGCTGTCCGACCAGATCGCGGCCGGCGGGGTCGAGAAACTCAAAGCGGTGAAGCCGAAGTCCGGCGGCGCCACCGGGTTGTACGACTCGATCCTCGCCGCGTACCAGAGCGCCCGGCAGAACTGGAAGTCCGGCCGGATCAACCTGGTGGTCGTGCTCACCGACGGCCGCAACGAGGACAAGGACGGGATCAGCCTGGACAAGCTGAAGGCGGAGCTGGCCAAGCTGCAGGATCCGCGCAAACCCCTGCCGGTGATCGGCATCGGCGTCGGCCCGGACATCGACGCGTCCGAGCTGAAGGCGGTGTCGGCCGCGACCGGTGGGGAGTCGTTCGCCACGGCCGATCCCCGTAAGATCTCCGATGTCTTCTACCAGGCGCTGAGCAAGATCATGTGCCAGCCGCCGACCTGCAAGAAATAAGGGGGAGTTCGTGCTGGTCGAGGCCGATAGACAGGTGACCAGGGCGAAGGTGCCGCCGGTCGTGCTGGCGGCGTTCTTCGCGGGGCTGGTTCCCTTCGCGCTGCACACCTGGGCCGCCCTGCACGGCAGCCTGGCCCAGGACGACTTCCTGATCACCTACCGGGCCGGCACCTCGGGCCTGTTCGACCCCGGATACCTTTTCCAGGACTACCAAGGACATCTCGCGCCCGGGTGTTTCCTGCTCACCTGGTTCCTGACCGCGTGGGCGCCGCTGAACTTCGCGGTGCTGACCATCCCGATGCTGCTCATGCAGGCGGCCGCGTACGTGCTGTTCTGGATGCTGCTGGTGCGGTGTTTCGGGCGGCGGTGGGCGCTTCTGGTGCCGTTCACCGTGTTCGCCGCGTCGAACCTCGTGCTGGTGCCGACCTTGTGGTGGGCGTACGGGGTCGAGATCCTGCCGGTGCTGCTGGGCATGGCGGCCGCGCTGTACTCGCACGTGCGGTATCTGCAGGACGGCGGCCGCTGGTGGGCGGGGACGGTCGCGTGGACCGTGTTCGGGCTTTCCTTCTACGAGAAGGCCGTCTTCATCCCGATCATGGTCGCCGGGATCACCGTGCTGCTGCGGGAACCGCTGCGCAAACACCTCAAGGTGTGGGCCGCGCTGGGCGCAGTGCTTGTGGGATATGTGGTTCTGCTGCTCTCGGCGACGACAAGCCAAGTGGCACACGGCCAAGGCGACGTCTCCGCGGGCACGGTGGCGGACCTGGTCGGCCGCATGATCGGCGACACGCTCCTGCCGGGACTGCTCGGCGGGCCGTGGTCAGGCCCGGGAGCCGGGGCGACGTGGAACCCATCGCCGATCTTCGTGAGCGCCGGGCTGCTGATCCTGGCCGTGGTCGTGGTCGTGATCAGCCGGAGGTCGTGGCGCGCCTGGGCATTGCTGGGTGCGGTGACCGCGGCGGACATCGGCCTCGTGGTCGCGACCCGGTTCACCGACGTCGGTCCCGCCCTCGGCAACGATCCCCGGTACGTCGCCGAAATCGCCATGATCGCCGCGTTGTGCGGGGCGTTCGCGTTCCTGAGACCAGACGGGGGCGGCAGCCGGGAACGCCCGCTCGCCCTGGGCATTGCCGGGCTGCTCGTGCTCAGTTCGGTCATCGCGTTCCAGAGCCTGGCGCCGGCCCTGCGGTTCACACAGTCCAGCCAGTACCTCGGCAACGTGCGCGCGGCCGTCGCGGCCGATCCGGAACTGGTGCTGTACGACACTTTCGTGCCCCGGGACGTCATGCACGAGTGGTTCGCCGACAACTCGCGAGCGTCGCATGTGGTCGGTCTGGTGCCGGGCATCAAGTTCGACCAGGCCGCACTGCGGATCCACCAACTCGACGACACCGGTACACCCAGACGGATCATCCGCGTTGAGCCGGATGCCCGAAGCCTGCCCGGCCCCGCGCCGGACTGCGGCTACCTGGTCAACGAGCAGCCGGTCCGCATCCCGCTGGACAAGCCGCTGATGGGCCGGTTCCTGATGAAGCTCGACTACTTCACCTCCGACGGCGGCGAGGGAACCGTTGACGCGGGCGGGAAATCGCAGAAGGTCTGGTTCCCCGGCGGCCTGCACTCGGTCTATGTGCCGCTGGACGGGCTGTTCGACAGCGTCACCGTCCAGCTCGTCGGCAAGGGCGCCCCGATCTGCGCGGCCACCCTGGACATCGGCAAACCGGTGACTCAGTAGGGGTCGTACGGGCTGTCGTGGCCGAACAGCCGGGCGACCGGGCGAAGCCGCAGCCGCAGCAGCACTTTGATACCGACGTTCCGGACGAACCAGGGCAGCTGCGCCACCACGCGCAGCCTGTCCTTGGTGGACGGTGGCGCCACCCGGAACCGGGCCAGTGAGGTGGCTCTGTCCACATAGGTGTACCGGCTGCCGAACAGCACCTTCGCGATGGTGCCCAGCGTGACGCCGATCGACGAGAAACAGTCGTGCACCAGGACTTCCGCGCCCGGCGGCAGATGCGCCGACCAGCGCAGGTCGTCG
>CBIMJO010000648.1:0-6067 GCA_966244135.1 uncultured Actinocrispum sp.
GCCATCCGGCCGAACACGAAGGTGGTCCTGGACTACATCCACTCGGGCGAGCAGTACGAGACGACGTCGGACGCGACGGGCCACTTCAGCATGACCATCCCCACGGTCGAGTACGACATCTTCTCGACCGACACCCAGGACGGCTGGACGACGACCGGCCCACGGTTCCGCGTCACCAAGGCAGGCGTCCCCGACCTGAAGGTGCGGACGGTGCGGCCGATGAAGGAACTGCTGGACGCGTCGATCACGTTCGACCAACGCCAGTACCGGGTCGGCGACATCGCGCACCTCACGGTGACGTTCAACAACAAGACCGACAACCCGCTCGTCAAGGTCGTGGCCTACTGCAACACACTCGGCGACGACTTCTCGCTGTTCGGCCACGGGGACGGCTGGGGTGACCTGGACACGGCGAAGGGTGGCGTGATCCTGCGGCCCGGCAAGACCGTCCTCAAGGTCACCGACCTCGTGGTGCCCAACGCGCAGACCGTGGGCGTCCTGAGGGTCGAGTGCAACTTCGGTTTCGCGGGCCTGTCCGACTACTTCAACAACCCGGACTGGACGGACGACGCGGATGTGCCCGGCGGGTTCGGCGGGCTCGAGGGGACGATGATCTACCAGTCCGGGGCGGACGACGTGCCTGTGCCGGGCGTCCGCGTGGTCCTGCTGGACAAGCGGTCATGCGTGCTGGGCGAGCGAACGACCGACTCGAACGGCAAGTTCGTGTTCGACCACCTGCCCGCCGGCCTGTGGGGCGCCTTCCCGCTCTACATGTTCCCGCCCGACGGCTGGATGATGCGCCAGGAGAACCCGGACCGCGATGTGCGCATCTCGGAGGGCGAGATCACCACCCAGACCTACCGGGTGTTCAAGGGCACCGGCCAGGTTCCGGTCATCCCGGCCCAACCGGCCGAGTGCACCACCAAGCCGACGTCCACCACTCCGACGACCTCTACGTCCACGTCGACCTCGCAGTCCACCAGCAGCACGCAGCCCACATCCTCGTCCAGTTCCAGTACCACCACCCAGACGACGCCGACGACCACTGAACCGGCGCCGCAGGCCAAGGGATTGGCGCACACTGGGGCGAACGTGCAGTCGCCGATGCTGTTCGGGGTGGCAGCGCTGATGCTGGGCATCGGGCTGGTGCTCGCGACCCGGCGGCGGCCGAGGAAACAGTAGAGGCCACGGGGCCGGTCGAGCAGCGCTCCCGGCCCCGCACGTCCACTGTGCACAGACCTGGCGCGAATCGAAGCGCCCCAACCACAACAGCCACCTGGTAGCGTGGCATGCCGCCCAGGACCGGTGTTTCCCGTTTCCTCACTCGCGGGCGACGAGCAACCACTGCAGTTTCCCGCCGCGCTCGTTCATGATCTAACAGACGGAAAGCCGCGGCGGCGAGCCGGTGGTCGATTGGGGGTATCACCGGCTTCCCGTCTCGGGTGGGAAGGTCCGTCAACCCGTGAGTAGCTGATTGGTTCGACGGGGAATCGCGACGTGAGTGTCACCGTCGTAGTGCGCCGCTGAAGCAGCCCGGCCTGGGTGGGGGATACCCGGGCCGGGCTGCTTCTCGTCCGCGGCCGGTCGTCCGAAAACAGGGAACGGGTTACGCCATGTGGACCAGTACCCTTGACTGTCTCAAGTGGATGATCATCCGGCTAAAGTTATCCACAGTGTGTGTACAGGCCGATCATCCACACTCCCAATAACTTCTGCCTCGGGATCGGGGTCGGCAGTCCACAGGTTGACCCTGTTATCCACAGGGTTGTCCACAGGTGGAAAACCGGGCCCGACGAACGGCGGGTACCGCGGGACTCATGCATGGCCCTGAATGAAAAAAGCCGTCAAACCCCTGCAAACGGCACATTCCAGGAGGAACCCGTGAAGCTCCTCGCTACCCTGCTGCTCGTCACCGGGCTCACCATCAGCCCGGCGCAAGCGGCCCTGGCCGCGCCGGACATCCCCGTGGCGAACGTCCAGGCGCATCTGAACGAACTCCAGCGGATCGCCAACGCCAACGGCGGCAACCGCGTGCACGGCCGTCCCGGCCACAAGGCCTCGGTGGACTACGTGAAGGCCAAGCTGGACGCGGCCGGCTACCAGACCCGCATCCAGACGTTCACCAACAGCGGCGCCACCGGCTACAACCTGATCGCCGACTGGCCGTTCGGCGACGCCAACCAGGTGATCATGTCCGGCGGGCACCTGGACAGCGTCACCCGCGGTCCGGGCATCAACGACAACGGCTCCGGCAGCGCAGGCCTGCTCGAAGTCGCCCTCACCGTCGCCAGGCAGAACGTCCGGCCTGCCAAGCACCTGCGGTTCGGCTGGTGGGGTGCGGAGGAGCTGGGCCTGGTCGGGTCCACCTTCTACGTCAACAGCCTGACCAGCGCGCAGAAGTCGGTGATCAAGGCGTACGTGAACTTCGACATGACCGGCTCGCCCAACCCGGGCTACTTCGTCTACTCCAGCTCCGGCCAGCCCAGCGGGTCGCTGGCGATCGAGGACCTGCTCGAGGCCGGGTTCGCCGCGAAGGGCGTGCCGACCGAGCTGACCAGCGTCGGCGGCCGCTCCGACCACGCCGCGTTCGCCCGCGCCGGCATCCCGACCGGCGGCACGTTCAGCGGCGCCGAGGTGCGCAAGACCGCCGCGCAGGCGCAGAAGTGGGGCGGCCAGGCGAATGTCGCGTTCGACCGGTGCTACCACCAGGCCTGTGACACGTCGAGCAACATCAACGTGACCTCGCTGGACCGGCACACCGATGTGATCGCCTATGCGCTGTACTCCCTGATAGGCGCGTGATACCCGGTTGCGGGCACGTGGTGGACTGGCCACGTGCTCGCAACCACCTTCTACCTCCAGCAGACCAGTCCCGGCCAGCTGCGGCCGGCCCGGAAACCGGACGTCGACGTGCGGGTCGTCCGGGCCGAGGAGATCTCACCGGAGTTCAACCAGTACCTGTACGCCGCCGTGGGCAGCGACTGGTACTGGACCAAGCGCCGCGACTGGACGTGGCAGCAGTGGCACGACTTCCTGACCAGCACGAACCAGCAGACCTGGGTGGCGTGGGTGTGTGGCACGCCCGCCGGGTATGGGCTGCTGCTGCCCGGTGACGGCGAGGTGGAGATCAAGGACTTCGGGCTGGTGCCGTCGTTCATCGGTCAGGGCCTCGGCGGGCACCTGCTTACCGAGGTGCTCCGCCGGGCCTGGGAAGTGCCTGGCACGCAACGGGTCTGGCTGCACACGTGCACTTTGGACGGTCCGCACGCGATCAAGAACTACGAGGCGCGAGGCCTGTCCATCTACCACCAGGAGGAGGTCGTCGAGGAGGACGGCATCGTGCTGGAGCCATGGCCCGGCGCTAGTCGTTCGCGGCCTCCTTCACCCGCGTGACCAGCTGGGTCGGGTTGACGAACCGCAACGCGACGAGCAGCAGCAAGACCGTGGACAGCATGTAGACCACCGCGATCGCGTCCACCGTCTGGTCGGCGCGGATCCCCGCCCCGCTCTTGGCCGCGTACAGCGCCACCACCAGGGTCTCGCTGTCCGCGCCCGAGGTGAGGAACGTCAGCTCGAACATGCCCACGGTGCGCACGAGCACCATCACCGCGCCGGCCAGGATCCCGGGCAGCAGCAACGGTCCCAGCACGCTGAACATGATCCTCGGCGTGCCCGCGCCCAGGGTTCGGGCCGCGTCCTCCACGCGCCGGTCGACCTGTTCCACGAACGGGGTCATGGTCAGCACGACGAAAGGCAGTGACGGCACGAGGTTCGCCAGCACCACGCCGGTCATGTTGCCGCCGAGACCCCATTGGTAGAGCAGGGTCGCGAGCGGGATGCCGTACGTGATCGGCGGTACGAGCAACGGCAGGAGCAGCAGCAGGCTGACGATCTTCTTGCCGGGGAACGTTCTCCGCGCGAGCACGTACGCGGCGGGGACGCCGAGCAGCACGGAGATCAGCACCACGAGCAGCGCGACCTCGAGGGTGACCAGCAGGGTGTTGCCCAGCCCGAACTCCGACCAGGTCTGTGCCCACCACTTCCCGGTGAACCCATTGGGTAGCCAGGTTCCGAGCCACACGGTCCCGAACGAGCTGACCACGACCGCCACGATCAGCGACGTCACGAAGGTCAGGAAAACGGCCACCCCGGCCCAGGTGAGCCAGCCGCTGGGCGACAAGACGATCTTCCTCATCCCTTGCCTCCCGTCGCCGGGCCGGTGTACAGCAACGACCGCGCGCCCAGCACGAGCACCACGAAGATGAGCTGGGCCGCGGCAAGCAGCATCGCCACCGCCGACCCCATCGACGGGTCGAGTCGTTCCTGCGCCTCCTGGTACGCGATCAGCGCGAGCACCCGCGACGACCCGGAGGGATCACCGAGCAGCACGGCCGAGGGGAACACCGAGAAGGCCATCACGAAGTTCAGGCACAACGTGACCGCGGCGCCAGGCAGCAGCAGCGGGAAGATCACGTACCGGAACCGCTGGGCCCGGTCGGCGCCGAGCGTGGCGGCCGCGTTCTCCAGCGACGGGTCGATCCCCGAGGCGTACGCGAGCATGAGCAGGAACGCGAACGGAAACCCGCTCACCACAAGGGAAAGAAAGACACCCCACCAGTTGTTCGTCAGCCGGATCGGGTCGTCGATGAGCCCGAGACCCAGCAGCGCCTTGTTCAGCCATCCCGCCGGGCCCAGCACGTTCAGCATGCCGTCCGCGAGGAACACCGTGCCCAGACTGACCGGGACGACCAGCGCGGCCGCGAGGAGCCGACGCCCGCGGAAGGCTCGCCGCATCCGCACGGCGATCGGGACGGCCGCGAACACGTTGACGAAGGTCGCCGGGACCGCGATGGCCAGCGTGTTCAGCAGGCTGCTGTAGTAGTACGGATCCGAGAAGAACGCGCGGTAGTTGTCGAACGGGTTGTTGAACCGTTGCGGCGACAAGGAAAGCCGGATCCCGAACACGAACGGGTAGATGAAGAGGATGAGGACGACGACCAACGCTGGCACCGCCAGCAACAGCCGGAGATCCACACCCCGCTCAGCCAGCCGCAGCCGTAACGACGGCTTGATAACAGTGGCCGTCATGACCCACAACCCCCGCCGAACCGAACCTGTGGACAACCGCGCCCTGTGGACAACTCCGGCCCCCAAACCCCCACCTGCCGAAAACCGTCGCCCCTCCCCGATAGCGTCAAAAACAGGGGATCCCCCTGGGAGGGGACCCTCGTCGCGGCGTGCGCGCTGGGCGTTTGGGGCGTTCCGTTGTGGTCTGCGCGGCCCAGCACGTGCGGTGGCTCTGGCTCCAGGCACCGGGTCGCTGGGCGCGGGCTGTCCTTGAGGTAGGTGGTTGGTGGTGGGCTCAGGCTGTCCTTGAGACAAGGGGTTCCGTGCCCCGGACTCGTGGTTGGTGGGCAGGTGCCCTGCCTGGGACTTGCCAGCCGCGGGTTCGAGCCGGCCGGCGGGCTCGACGAGGTGGCCGGGCGGCCGGGTTGGTCGTTGCCTGGCGAGTTGGGCCGCGAACCTGCCCAGGCGCGCGAGTTCAGGTTTCCCAGGCACACACGCGACCGTGCGGGGGTCATGTGGTGGTCTCCTCGCTGAAGATGAGGAGGCGGTCGGGGTCCACGCCGATCTTCACCTTGTCGCCGGGGGCGAGCGGTTCGGCGGAGACGGCGTGCAGGGCGCGGTTCGTGGAGGTCCGGACCTCCAGCAGGAACTGGCGACCGTGGTACTCGACCACTTCGACCGTCACTTCCAGCGCGTTCGTCGTGATGCCCACCCGGAGGTCTTCGGGGCGGCACATGGCGATGGCCGGGCCCCTGATCATCGACCGGCCGGTCCACCGTACGTCATCGAACGCGAATCCCTCCACGCCGCACTCGCCGCTGATCCTGTTGCGGAACCCCATGAAGTCCGCGACGAACGGCGACACCGGTGTGGTGTACAGCGCCTCGGGCGGGCCGATCTGCTGGACCTGCCCGTCCTTCATCAGCACCAGGCGGTCCGCCAGCGACAGCGCCTCCTCCTGGTCGTGCGTCACATAGATCGCGGTAATGCCGAGCGATCG
>CBIMJO010000649.1:0-6042 GCA_966244135.1 uncultured Actinocrispum sp.
GGAGGTGGAGACCCACCTGGTGATCAGCAAGTGGGGCCGGGCCACCCTGGAGCTGGAGACCGACCTGCGCGCCGCCGACGTGCACCGGCTCGCCGACCACGTGCACGGCCACGGCGACGCGGCTGCGGCGATCTCCAGCGGCTCGTTCCGCACCGACGGCATGATCATCGCCCCGTGCAGCATGAAGACCCTCGCCGCCATCCGCAGCGGCTACGGCGAGGGCCTGATCCCCCGCGCCGCCGACGTGACCCTGAAGGAGCGGCGCAAACTGGTCCTGGTCCCCCGCGAGCTGCCGCTCTCGGAGATCCACCTGGACAACATGCTGGCTCTCACCCGGATGGGAGCGGTCGTCGCGCCACCCACCCCCGCCTTCTACTGCAAGCCGAAGACCATCGACGACCTCATCACCCACATCGCCGCCCGCGTGCTCGACCAGTTCGGCCTGGAGCTGCCGGACGTCCCCCGGTGGAACGGGCCGCAGACCGCCCGCCAGGCCCCGGCACCCGACCAGACCGCTGTCCTACCACCCGTCTCCCGTCCGCTGATCGATGGTCAGCAGGGTGCGGGTTCCGCCGGTCGTGGCGCGCCGGATGCCGTGTCCAGCAGTTCGGCGAGGTAGCCGCGAACCCGCACCAGGTTGGCGATGCGGTCGTCCAGCACCGCCAGGCGGCGCCACCCGACACCCAGCATGGCGTCCGAGGCGCGGCCTTTCGGCAGGTCGCCGTCCAGGCAGTAGCGGAACTGCTCGACGTCGTCCAGGGTGAGCCCGGCGTCGAGCAGGTACCGGATATTGGCGACCCGGTTGACTGCGGTCTCGTCGTACATCCGGTACCCGTTGACCGCACGCCGCGAGCTCAGCAGGCCCCGCTCCTCGTAGAAGCGCAACGCCCTGGTCGTGGTGTCGGTGGCCTTCGCCAACTCGCCAATCCGCATGTGTGCGACGCTACCGTCCTAGCCGACCAGTGCCCCGCCGTCGACGGGCAGCACGACGCCGGTGGTGAACCCCGCCTCGGGTTGTGCGAGCCGCACGATCCAGAAGGCGACCTCCTCCGGCGAGCCGATCCGGCGCAGGGGCACGTGGTTGATCAGTGTCTCTCGCAGGGCGTCGGCCTGCTCCGCGTCGAGCCCTTGGTGCCGCGTGATCGGGGTGCTGATCGGCCCGGGCGCCACAGCGATCACGCGCACGCCCCGCGGCGCGAGCTGTACCGCCCAGCTGCGGGTCAACGTGTCCAGCGCGGCCTTGGTCGCGGCGTACAGCTCGGTGCCGGGCATCGGCCAGCCGCGCAGCCCGATCGCCGTGCTGATGTTGATCACCACACCGCCGCTCCTGCTCAGGTGCTCAACAGCAGCCTGCGTGAGGTACATCGGGGCGAGCAGGTTGGTGGCGATCATCTCCTCGGCGGCAGCCTGCTGGATGTCACCGAGTGGTGTCTGCCGGACGACGGCGGCGTTGTTGACCAGCACATCGATCCGGCCGAACGCCTCGATCGCGGTGGTCACGACCAGTTCGGCGGCGCCGGGAGCCGAGATGTCGGCCACCAGGGTCCGGATCCCCGGCGCGTCCGCGGCCGTCTCGGTGAGCCGGGCCGCAGTGCGTCCGACCACCAGGACCTCGGCCCCCTGCTCGGCGAAGGCCCGTGCCGTCGCCCGCCCGATTCCCGTGCCACCACCGGTGATGACCACCGCTTTGCCGCGGAGCTGTTCTGCTGTCATGACCAAGGACCGTAAACATTGACGTACGCGTCAAGGTCAAGCGTTACCAACCGTTGTGTGACGCGCCCATACCGCGTCGACGACCGGGGTCGTGCCGTTGCTGACGACGTGGTACCGGTCGTGCTGGGTGGCGGTCGCGCAGGCGTGGTTGGGCAGGATGCGCAGGCGGGTCCCGATGGGGAGTCGGTGGCGACCTTGGCCGTGCCGCGGGTCGGGTGGGTGGCCAGGGGCGGGGTCTTCGGCTGGAGCCAGCCCTTGTCGATGCCGTAGGTCACCCGTTTCCCGCAGTGGCAGGGCGCGGTCGCGTCCAGCAGCCCGCAACGCCCGCGCAGTGCCTCGCGGACCTGGCCGCGGGCCCGTTCCAGCCGCTTGCGGTAAGCCGCGGCCGAGATCCCAAGCACCCAGGCGGCCTCCTGCCCGGACAGCCCCAGCACCTCGCCGAGCACGTAGGCGGCCCGCCCCGGCCGGTCGAGGCACTGCAGCAGCGCCTGGGTGCACTGCAGCCGGACCTCCTCCGCGAGCAGCTCGCTGTCCGGCCCGTCGTACCTCGACAGGCCATTGAGCAGGTCCTGCCGGTATCCGTCCAGGGTGAGCAGTTCCCGCCGCTGCCGCCGCAGGTTGAGCAGGTGGTTGACGGCGATCCGGTAGGCCCAGGTGACCAGCGCGGCCTCGCCCCGGAAGGAGCTCATCCGGGTCATGACCTGGATGAGGATCTCCTGCGTCGCGTCCTCGGCGTCCACCGGGCGGCCGGTCATCCGCAGGGCCAGCCGGTAGACCGGGTCCTGCACGCGCCGCAGCACCGCCGCGAGCGCGTCCCGGTCCCCCGCTACCGCCTGGGCTACGAGTTGCGCGCCGGTCATCGGAGTTTGTCCAGCCATCGCGCGACTGCCTGCCCGATGGCCACCGGAATCTGCTCCGGCGCCTGGTGCCCGGCCTCTCCCAGGTGCTCGACCTGCAGGGAGCTGGTGTTCCGCCGAGCCCACGCGATCGCCTCGGCCGACCCGAGGCCGGTGGCGGGGGTGACGGTCATCAGCAGCTTCGGCACGTCCACAGACTGCCTCATCCATTCCCCGTAGCCCACGATCCGGGCCGCGACCTCGGCGGGTTCACCGTCCAGGGGGAACTCGCGCGCCCACTGGAGCATCGGACGGCGGAACTCCGGCCCCGGGTACGCGGCCCGGTAGACGTCGAGGTCGTCGTCGGAGATACCGGGCACCAGGATGCGGAAGTTCCGCTCGATGAGCAGGTTCTCCTCCAGGATCATCCGCTCGCCCACCCCAGGCGTGCGAACCGTCCGAAACATGTTCACAGCCCGCGGATCCAGCTCCGACGAGGGAACCGGCCGCAGGAACGTCTCGATCAACGCGAGCCCCCGCAGTCGCGCCCCGGCGCCGCGCGCTGCCCAGTCCTGCGCCAAAGCCCCGCCCCAGTCGTGCCCGACCAGCACCAGATCGCCCTCCGGCACCACCTCGTCCAGCCACGCCGACAGGTAGCGGGCCTGCTCGTCGAACCGGTACCCGATCGCGGGCCGGCCCGACGCGCCCACTCCGATCAGGTCCGGAACCAGGCACCGCGCCTGCCCGCTGACGTGCGGGACGACACACCTCACCGGCTTGTTGTGACACCTCCCTGCGAAGATCTTTCCCAGGGCCCTCCCGGCACCAATACGCTGGCGATGTACTGCGTTCACGTTTGAACACTGGAGGGCGGAACTGGTGAAACGCCTTGTTTTGGCGTTGTCGCTGTTCATCGCCGTGTCGCCGGTCACCGCCGCAGCAGCGGAGCCCGGTCACGCGGCCACCGGCCGGGTCGTCGCGAGCGGCCTCGCCGACCCGTACGAGATCACCTGGGGACCGGACGGATTCATCTGGGCCACCGAGAAAACCGGCCTGCGGGTGGTGCGGATCGACCCGAGGACCGGCACGAAGAAGACCGCCGTGACCATCCCTGACGCCGTGCACACCGACTGGCGGCAGAACGGCGTGCTGGGGATGGCTTTACATCCTGGTCTGCTGCACGGCCGCGACTACGTCTTCGTCGCGTACACCTACGACTCGGATCCCGGCACCGCGCAAGCCTTGCGCACGAAGATCGTGCGTTACACCTACGACAGCCACACCGAACAGCTCGGCCGGCCAGCCGACGTGATCACGGGTCTGCCCGGGGGTGTCGACCATCAGTCGGCCCGGCTGGTGTTCGGCCCGGATGCCAAGCTCTACTACACGATCGGCGACCAGGGCGCCGGCCAGTTCGAGGAGATGTGCGAGCAGAACCTCGCGCAGCGCCTGCCGACGGCCGCCGAGGTGCGGGACAAGGACTGGACCGCCTACCGCGGCAAGGTTCTTCGCCTCAACCAGGACGGTTCCATCCCCTCGGACAACCCCGTCCTCGGCGGCGTCCGCAGCCACGTGCTGACCTACGGCCACCGCAACGCCCAGGGACTTGTCTTCGGTACCAACGGAATCCTGTACTCCAGCGAGCAGGGGCCGAAGACCGACGACGAGGTCAACATCATCAGCCGCGGCAAGAACTACGGCTGGCCGAATGTCGCCGGGTTCCGTGACGACAAGGCTTACGTCTACGGCAATTGGTCGGCCGCGCCGGACTGCAAGAACCTGGAGTACTCCGACTTCGAGATCCCGCCGTCCGTCCCGGTCTCGCGGGAGTCGGGCTGGACCCACCCCGACTTCGTCCCGCCGATCAGGACGTTCCACACCGTGCCCAGCGACTACAACTTCATGGACCCCAAATGCGCGGAGGACGAACAGTGGTACCTGTGCTGGCCGACCGTGGCGCCTGCCAGCCTCGACTACGTCTCACGCGGCGGTTATCGCAACTCCCTGCTCATGCCCGCGCTGAAGGACGGCACGGTCTATCGTCTGGCGCTCAGCCCGGACGGCAAGTGCGTGACCTCCGTGGAACCGTTGTGGCGCACCACCAACCGGTACCGTGACACGGCGATCAGCCCGGACGGCAAGACGTTCTACGTCGCCACCGACAGCTCGGGCAGTACCAAGGACGAAACCGGGGCGCCCACGAACGCGCTGGCCAACCCCGGTTCCATCCTCGAGTTCACCCTAGGCTCGTAGCCCCCAGCTGCTCCGGTGCGTCTGGCCGGGGTCCAGCACGATCAGGCCGTCGCCGCTGTTGAAGGCGTTGGGCGCGGCGGTCATGGGTTCGACGCTGACGCCGGCGCGGGGGGTCGTCCCGGCGCGCCGTCATCGGTGTAGACCTGCATGAACTTGTGCCGGTCGTCGGCCCAGACCTCGATCTGGTGCCCGCCATCGGTTTCCACGGTCGCGGTGGCGACACCGTCCACCCGCCGCAGATCGGTGTAGCAGACATCCAGTTTGGTCGTGCCGATCTGTTTGGGCGCCTGGAAGTCGTACTGCGTACCCGCGACTGCCGCTCGCCCGATCGGGATCAGCGCGTCGTTGTTGGTAAGGTACGTTTCGGCCGGCATCGTGAGCTTGGCCGCGTCGACGTTCGGCTGCACTCGGAAGTACGGGTGATAGCCGGATCCCAGCGACGCTTGCAGCCGGCCGACGTTCTTCGCGGTCAGAGTTACTTGCGGGCCTTGGGTTCTGACCAGGTACTCGAGCTGGAACGCGATCGCGAACGGGTATCCGTACTGCGGGTAGTGCGCTGGACGGAAGTGCCATGGCGGCCGCCGACCCGGCGGCCCCAACCAGTGCGCCACGACGTGAAAGTGTCATACGAGCATCATTCCAGCGCCGGAAGGGAAACCCAGGTGATCACGGATCCAACGCTGCTGCGGATCGGCCAGGCCGTACAGCTCGGCCACAGCGGCGATCGAGAGGCCGCACGCCGCCAGTTCGACGAGATCTGGGCGGAGATCGGCGGCGAACAAGGGGATCCGCTGCAGCGGTGCACGCTCGCGCACTCGATGGCCGATGTGCAGGACGACCCGCACCAGGAGCTGATCTGGGACCAGCGGGCGCTGGCGGCCGCCGGCCTGATCACCGATGCGCGGATCGCGGAGGCAGGGGTGCCGGTTTCGGTGGCCGGGCTGTATCCCTCGCTGCACCTGAACCTGAGCGAGTGCTACCGCAAGCTGGGCGATCTCGACCGTGCTCGTGAACACCTCCAGCGTGCGCGGGACACCATCGGCGCGCTGGGGGATGACGAGTACGGGCAGCTGATCAGGGACGGCCTGGCGAAGGTCGCCGAACACCTGTCCTGAGCCGCCTGAGTCACTCCTGCATGACGGCGCTGAAGTCCGGTGGTGCCTGCAGGTCGCGGGCGCGGAACAGCACGGCGTGCTCGACGCCCATGGCCTTGCCGCTCATCGCGGTGAACTTCGGGATG
>CBIMJO010000650.1:0-6040 GCA_966244135.1 uncultured Actinocrispum sp.
CTCGTTCGGCCCGGTGCCCTGGGTCACCCGCACGGTCGGGTAGCCGCGCCAGTCCGTCCACGTCTGTTGATCGGACGGTGTGACCAGGTCGTCGTCGTGGTGCCAGGCCGCCTTGCCGAGGTACCCGTACGTCGTGGTCTGTGTCGGGGATCCGCCGATCAGGTCGGCCTCCTCGACCTTGGTGGTCACGTACTTGTGGAAAACGCCCTTGGTCTTGCTGCCACCGTCCGGTTTGAACTCCTGGCGGTAGCACTCCTGGTCGTTGGTGTCCCACTTCTTGCCGCTCTCCCACGAGGAGTCGGCGCCATTGCTGGGACAGGTCGCCGCGACCGAGGCGTGCCCATAGGTGATCCGCGTCTCGCCGCCGAGTCCGTTGTGGATCTTGGTGATCCGGCGGAACGGCAAAGCTTTGGCGGTGTCGCCGGACGGGTAGTCGACACGGTTGTTCAGCCAGGTGCCATCGAAGTCCACCACCGGCATGGTCACCGCGTCGCCGAACTTCCCGGACAGCTGGATCCGGTTGAGCCACAACGTCGGATCGGTCGGCCCGGCCGGGTTCACGAACGAGAACGCGGGCTGGTACCGGTTGACCTCCAGATAGGACCCGGTCGGCGGATCCCAGACCTTGCTGACCACACCGGTCAGCCGACGGGTCACGAAGAACGTGGGCGAGTACTTCTTGCAGTCCTGCCCGCTCGCACAGATCAGATCCCTCGGCACGTCGGGGTATTCGCTTTCGGTACTGGATGACGTCGGCGCCGCACAGTTCGGCGCCGGTGCGGCGACGTCCGAGAGGCAGCGGTATCCGGTGGTGAAGTCCACCTGGACGGAGGGGTGCTCGGTGCCGCGCATGCCGTACTCGACGCGGTCGAGGTAGTCGCCGCGGTCGTAGGACACCTTGTCGCCGTTGTTCCATCGCTTGTAGTAGTTGGTCTCCTTGGTCCAGTACAGGTTGGTCAGGTTGTCGTTGCGGTCGATGACCTGGTCCTCGCTCCACCGCCAGGTCTGGCGGCACCACTCGGATCCCTTGCACGGCTCACCGGCGTCATCCCCCACCACCGGCACGGTGAGGTTGCTGTCCTCGCGGTAGCCGAACCGGTACCGCGTCCCATCCGGAGCCGACACGATCCAGTATTCGTTGGAGTTGTCCGAGTTCTGGCCGTCGAACTTGTGCTCCAGCCGGTAACCGCGGTCGTCCCGCATCCGGTAGCTGCCATCCGAGGCACGCAGCAACTCGGTTGTGACCCCATCCACCGAGATCACATACGCCGCACCGTCCTCGTCGCCGGAATACGGCGAATGCCAGCACAAGTCGCTCAACAAGGTCTGACCGTCGTCGACGCAGTTGCGGTAGCGGCGTTCGATGTACCCCGGGTTCAGATCCCAGCCCATACCGACCCAGGACGCCTGGTTGTTCGACGCCGACGTGCGGCCGTCCACCGAACCCGAGCTGTACTGCAACGCCAGCTCGGGAGCGGAACCGTACGGCGGAACCGGCAAGGTGAGCGGATACGAGTAGGCGAAGTTGCCGGAGCCCTGACCGGCCGCCCACTTGCCCGACGGCTTCAGATCGGTCGCGCGAAAGTCCCCGGATTCCCCCGCAGCCGCAGTGACCAGTACGTACAAGCCGCCTGTGGCAACGTCTGCGGTCAGTGTGCCGCGCCGCGTGTCATTGGCCGCAGTGACGACAACGGGCCGTTGACACGCCACGTCCGACGGCCGCTCAGCGACGCAGTCCGGCATCCGAGCCAGCCGCAGCCGGTCAGCGAACCCGCCACCGTAGGCCGACCGAAAACCGCTGTAGTCCAGCGAAAGGGTGACCGTGGCCGGATGCGCGGCGGTGATTCGCACGCCGAGCCCGGCCCCGCCGAGCTTCTCAGCCGAGGCATGATCGAGCACCTCGACATCCACCCGCTCCGAGGTGGCAACGACCTTCACCGGTGCTCCCGGGACGTCGGCCGGCCCGTCGAGCGTGGCTCGCATCGCGGCCGGCCACACCGGTGCGGAACTGCCTTGCGCGGCCGCCCCTTCCGGATCAGGCTCGGCCATCGGGGCCGCGAGCGATCGTCCCTCCACCGACCGCTCATGCCCCCACCCGCCGGCACCCGGCGCCCACGACATCGGCACCGCCACCAGCAGGCTGCCCAACATCAACGCGAGCGCCGCGACTGCGTTTCTTCGGCGCGGTGGCCTCATAGCCAGCTCCCTCCGGACGACTGTCGCAAGGAGCCGCGGCGACTGGCTGCCGTGCCGGGCGGTCCGTCCGGTTTCCCGGAACGTGGAACGCAACAGACGTATGCAGCCACACGAGGCGGAACTCCTTGAACTCGGTCTGATCGTGTGCGTGTCAGCCACTGACCGCGGACGGTGAGCACGGCCGAGATCCACGTTCCCCGCCACATCAGGCCCTCCCCCGGCCACGCTGGTCGCTGGAACCCAGGCTGGCCCGCAGCCGCGCAGCCGGGCAACCGTCCCGAACAACCCCGAACACTCTCGAACACCGAACCGGTCGGTGATCACACCCAGTCGGCAGCCACGTCCCGCTATGTCCAGGGCATGTCACCGTCACCAGCCGTCCAGGATCACCTGCTGTCGCGCATCGCGTCGAATCTGCCCCCGCTGGGCGGAAAATGGCGCCGCGAGGGACGTGGTCTGGTCAGTCCCGGGTCGGCCGCAGCTGCTGAACTCGAGCTTCAACACCGTCATGCCCAACCGCCTCGACTTCGGGTTCGGCCCGGACATCGAGTCCAGGCCGGAAGTCGTCATCTGGGACTACGCCGTGGGAATCGGCGCATCTGACCGGCGGAAAACGCGATCAAGATGGTCTTCGGTGGCCCCAAGGGCAACGAGACAGCCGAAGTCAGGGTCAACGACGAGCCGATCCCCAAGCGTCCGCATCCCTCGCCGCCACCAACTGGCCGCGCCCAAGGCGACAGACCTACGCGCGGATCTTCGTCGTGGCGCATCGCACGAACTGAGCACTTGTTGACCCGCAAGGCAATACAGCTGGACGCCCCCGGATCACCAGAATGACCCAACTGGCGTCCCTTGTGGGGCGAAGACGTACGGCCCTTGCCAACGACGTTGCCCTCAGGTTCCTTGAGGGCTCTGGTATTCATCGGCGACCATCGACCAAGCGACCACAGCGGACCACTTCGGATCGAAATGCCCTGCCGAGGAGGCCAACGGCGTGCGGTCCGCATCCGGCCGACATGTGAGTGGACATCGCGGGCGCGGCGGCGGCTCTGACCGGAGTCAAGCCGAAGACCATGACCCGCGTACACCGACACCGGCCGTCCATGAGGCGGCTTGCCCCCGCCCAGCCACAACGTGCGCCAGTGCCGCAGGGCGCGGATCTCAGCACGTCTCTCGCCACCAAGGGCACTTGCTCGGCGAATGTGCTCTTGCCACACTCGATGTTCCCACAGAGGAACCGCCGGACCCGCAACTCCCGGCCAGCCACCGTTGTGTCCAGCAGTCACCAGTCATAGCGGCTGTGTACCGTGCCTGACTCGGTTCCAGCCAGGACAACCGACCTCGCCCACCTGCGTGCTGGCCTCGATACGCAACTTCACCCGTCGAACCTGGGTTGCCCGTCGAACTCCGCCTTGCCGGACACGGTGTCCCGGCTGAACCACATCCGGTTCTGGCTGAAGGAATCCTGTCCCTGCTGGCGTGCGTCGCGTATCGGTCAGCTACTGCTGACAGCGCTCGCGACGAAGTTGATGGTGGTGGCCAGAATGCCGGTACCGAACACATAGGACAGGAGCGTGTGTCGCAGAACGACAGCGCGGATCGCCGAGCTCGAGACGGACGTGTCGGACACCTGATAGGTCATGCCGAGGTTGTAGCTGAAGTAGAGGAAGTCCCGATATGTCGGTGGTTCGTCGGAGTTGAAGTCGATCCCGCCCTCCGCCGTGTAGTACAGGTGTGCGTAGCGGGTGGCGTACATGAGATGCAGCGCGGCCCAGGCCATGAACACCCCGGCGAGGGCGGTCGCCGCCGCGGCGTGACCGGCGTCGGGCGTGCGGCGCAGCAGTAGCAGCACGATGCCGACCAGTCCGCACAGCGCGGCGGCGACAACGACGATCTCCTCGGTGACCGGCCGGAAATCCTCCCGTCGCGTGCTCGCCTTCGTCGCGCTCGCGTCCATCGGCCACAACACGATCCAGCCCGTCACCACGAAGACCGTCCCCGACGCGGCGATCCCGACAAGAACACCCAGCAACGCACCGGTCAGCACACCAACGACCAGACCGACAACCGCACCCGCGATCACCGCCACGCACAGACGCGCGACAGCCGACAACACCACCTTCGCCTTCGATCGAGCCATGCCCCATTGAATCCCATCCAGCACCACATGATCGCGAGAAGGCGGCAACAACACCAGACATGGACCATCTGAACAGGTGACGAGGGCGGTATTGGCCCGTGCGGTCCGGGGATGTGGATCTCGCGGGCCAGTAGAGTCGTCCGCGTGGATGTGGAGGACACCGCCGCCCGGCTCGGGGTGCCTGTCGAGGACGTCGACCGTGTGCACCGGCTCGCCGGCGACTGGCCGTCCGCTCCGCTGCCCGGCAAGGCCGACGCACCGGCGATCCTCGCCCGGCTCGCGGTGCGTCCGGACGACGCCGCCGAGATCATGGCCGGGTGGCCCGACCCCGGTTCTCCACTGTGGACTCCGGAGCTGCGCTGGCTGCTCGACCGCTCGATCGCCCTGGTTCGCGCCGATCCCGGGGGTCACGGCTGGCTGGCGCCTGGTCCGGAGCTACCGCGCGAACGAGGCCCCGCCTGGCGGCATCTCTATGTGTACGCATGCCTGGCCCTGGTCGACGTCGTCCTGGGGTATCACCGTGACCACGGCATCACCGATGCCGTGTCGTGGGCGACCCTCGCGGACCTGGGCCGCAACCTCGCGGTCGACCGGCGGATGTCCCGCGAGGGCTGGCCGGTCATGCAGAGCTGGCTGACGCTGCACGCGCGCGGCGGCGTCTACCAGCTGGGCAGGCTGCAGTACCAGCGCGGCGGCACCGCCATCGGCCTGCACATCCCCGAGTCGGGGCCGATGACCCCGGAGGCGGTCACAGCGTCGCTCGACGAGGCCCGCGCGTTCTTCCCGCGCCACTTTCCCGACGAGCCGTACACGGCGTTCTCCTGCGGCTCGTGGCTGCTTGACCCGCAACTGTTGGAGTACTTGCCGGGGGACTCCAACATTGTCCGGTTCCAGCAGAGGTTCGAGCTGGAGCCCTACGAGGAGCCGGACGGGCTGGACGCCGATGTCGAGGTGCTGCGGTTCGTGTTCCGCACCCTCAGCACGCCGCTTGACCAGCTCCCGCGCCGCACCGCGCTCCAGCGCGCGATCATCGACCACCTGAAGACCGGCCGCCACTGGTACTGGCGCCGCGGCCGCTTCCCGATCTAGGCGAAGCGGCCTCACATGATGAACAGGCGCCGTGCCCGTGGACATACAGGCGGCAACGGTCGATGAGGAACTCGATCACGGCGTGCTCGGTCCGGGGGCTCCGGTGGCCGGTCCGGTCACTCGCCCTTCGTCAGCCGGCCTGATCTGGTCGCCGGGCTGATCCTCGAGCTGCTCAACGACGGACACTGAGCCCAGTGCCAGAACCAGCGCCTGGTCGCGCAAGGGTCACGACCGGGGTTGCCTGGCCGCGGCGCCCCATTCTCTGTCGCGACCCCCTTCCTCGACCTATCGAGTTACGATAGATTCACATCGCGACTCGATAGGAGGATGGCCATGGGCAAGCTGACGGTGCACGCGCTGCGCGCCGTGCTGGTGGTGGTGCTCGCCGGCACCGTGTTCATACAGGCATTGATGGTGTGGACCTTGTTCAGCGGGAACGACCCGGAGGACGGGTCGCTCCCGCTGAACACGCTGCGCGTGATCACGATCGTGGGCATCGGGACGGTCCAGGTCACCGGGGTCTGCGTATGGCGCCTGGTGACGATGGTGCGACGCGGCACTGTGTTCTCCCACGCCGCCTTCCGGTACGTGGACGGCGTGATCGGCGCGATCGTG
>CBIMJO010000651.1:0-6032 GCA_966244135.1 uncultured Actinocrispum sp.
GCCGGCCTTGGCCACGCCCATCCAGTTGTAGGCCGGCCACGCCTGGCGCGCGTCGAAGTCCATGCCCACCACGGACGCGCCCTCGTGCAGCAACGGCAGCAGCGCCTTGGTCAGCGACATGAACGAGTACGCCGAGACCTGGACCGTGGTGGCCACGTCCTCCCACGGCGCCTCCAGGAACGGGTTGCCGAGGCAGGACGCCGGGGCGAACCCGATCGAGTGCACGACCCCGTCGATGCCGTCGACGTGCTCACGCACCTTGTCCGCCAGGCCGTCGAGGTGCTCCTGGTTGGTCACGTCCAGCTCGATCACCGGGGCGGGCGTGGGCAGCCGCTTCGCGATCCGCTCCACCAGGCTCATCCGGCCGAACCCGGTCAGCACCACCTGGGCACCCTGTTCCTGGGCGATCTTGGCCACGTGGAACGCGATGGACGCGTCGGTGATCACACCGGTGATCAGCAGCCGCTTGCCTTCGAGCAGTCCGCTCACTTGTTCCCTCTCCCTAACTGGTTCTCAGCGCCGATTCTCAGTGACCCATGCCGAGGCCGCCGTCGACGGGGATGACCGCGCCGGTGATGTACGAGGCCCCGTCCGAGGCCAGGAACGTGGTGACCGAGGCGATCTCCGCGGTCTCGGCGTACCGGCCGAGCGGGACCTGCGCGATGATCTCCTTCTTGCGGTCCTCGGACAGCACGGCGGTCATCTCGGTGGCCACGAACCCGGGCGTGATCACGTTCGCGGTGATGTTGCGGCTGCCCAGCTCCCGGGCCAGCGACCGGGCGAACCCGACCAGGCCGGCCTTGCTGGCCGCGTAGTTGGCCTGGCCCGCGCCGCCGGACAGGCCCACCACCGACGAGATGAACACGATCCGGCCGAAGCGCTGCTTGAGCATGCCCCGCGAGGCGCGCTTGACCACCCGGAACGCGCCGGTCAGGTTGGCGTCCAGCACCCGGGTGAACTGCTCCTCGGTCATCCGCAGCAGCAGCGTGTCGTCGGTGATGCCGGCGTTGGAGATGAGCACCTCGACCGGGCCGTGCGCCTCCTCGACCTGCTTGAACGCGGCGTCCACCTGGTCGGCGTCGGTCACGTCGCACTTCACCCCGAGCAGGCCCTCCGGCACGTCGGAGCCGCGGTGCGTGACCGCGACCTTGTCGCCCTGGTCGGCGAACGCACGGGCGATCGCCAGACCGATCCCCCGGTTACCGCCTGTGACCAATACTGACCGTGCCACGCTCAACTCCTCCGCGCCCCGATGGTGCCTCTCGCGGGCACAGGCTACTGGCCGACGGCGCCGATGGTAGGGCTAGCCCCCCGGTGAATCGGCTGTTCAGCACCATGGGGGCGACACCCTCCCGGGCAATAGCGTCGAGCCACAAACAAGGGGCTCGAGTTTTGGGGACGGTGTCGGCATGCTGCGCCTGACGTTGCGAACGCTGCGCTACCGCAAGGGCGGTTCGGTGGCGACATTCATCGCTTTGCTGCTCGGTTCGATGATCGTGATGGCGTGCGGCGGGCTGATGGAGACGGGCGTGCGCACTGCCGTCCCGGCCCAGCGGCTGACCGGCGCGCCGATCGTGGTGACCGGGGACAAGCACTTCGACCTGCCGAAGAAGGACCCGTCGGACGAGGACGAGGACTCCGAGCGCGGCCGCCTGGTCGAGCAGGTCACGGTGTCACCCACCGTGGCGGACAAGGTGTCCTCGACCGCCGGAGTGGCCTCCGTGGTGCCGGATGTCACGTTCCCAGCGGTCGTCGGCGGTTCGGCGACTTCTGGCCATGGCTGGGACTCGGTCGCGCTGGGGCCGCACAGCTACTCGGGCCCGGCGCCCGGCGCCGGTCAGGTCGTCGTGGACGCGTCCAGCGGGAAACACGCTGGTGACCAGGTCGAGGTGTCCATCCGGGGCGTCACACAGAAGTTCACCGTGGCCGGGGTGGGTACGTTCGCCCAGCCGGATCTGTACTTCTCCCCAGCGGACGCGGGCCGGTTCGGGCGGGTCTCCGCGCTCGCGGTGACGGTCAAGCCGGGGACCGACGTGTCGGCGCTCGCGTCTTCGCTGGAGGACTCGCTCGCTGGGCAGGCGGTCGTGCTGACCGGGGAGGACCGTGGGGTCGCGGAGTTCCCGCAGACGCTTGCGAGCAGTGAGATGTTGATCGTGCTGGCCGGGGTGTTCGGCGGGTTCGCAGTGATGGTCGTGATGATGGTGGTCGCCAGCACCCTGGGGCTGTCCATCCGCCAGCGCCGTCGCGAGCTGGCGCTGCTGCGGGCCGTGGGGACGACTCCGCGGCAGGTCCGGCGGATGGTGTTCGTCGAGGCCCTCGTGGTGTCGCTGTTCGCCACTCTGGTCGCCTGGGTGCCGGGTTCTTATCTGGGGCAATGGCTGTTCACGCAGCTGACCGGCAAGGGCGTGGTGTCGCCGCTGATCCAGTTCCACCAGGGCTGGGTGCCTTCGGTGACCGGGATCGGCGTGGCCGTGCTCAGCTCCCAGTTCGCCGCCATCGCCGCCGCTCGCCGGGCCGCGCGGACGCGGCCGACCGAGGCGCTCGCTGAGGCTGCCGTGCTGCGCAAGTGGCTCAGCGCGTTCCGGGTCGTGCTGGCTGCGTTGTCCTTCGGCGGTGGTCTGGCGTTGGCGATCATCACGCTGACGGTGATGGGCGACCGGGGTGCGCTCGCTGCCTCGACTGCTGGGCCCGCGGTGCTGATGTGGGCTCTGGGGCTCACGATGATCGCGCCGGGTGCGACTCGCGTCGTGATGGCGGTGCTGCGGTGGCCGGTTCGCGCGGTGACTTCCGTTCCCGGCTACCTGGCGTTGAACAACGCCCGGGTGCGGCGGATCCAGCTGGCCGCGGCGATCGCTCCGGTGATGTTGTCGGTCGGGTTCGCGACCGCGCAGATCTACATGCAGACGACTTCGGTGGCGGCCTCCGAGCGTGAGTACGCGGAGAGCCTGCGGGCCGACTCGGTGCTGCAGTCCACCACCGGTGGCTTCTCCCCCGCTGCTGTGTCTCAGGTTCAGCACCTGCCTGGGGTCACCGCGGCTTCGGAATGGGTGACCAGCACCGGTTTTGTCGAGGCTCCGTACGACTCCGCGTTGGACGAGGACGGGTTGAAGTTGCAGGGCGTCACCGCGTCTGGGGCTACTGCTCTGACTGCCGTGCCTGTAAAGGCGGGGTCGCTCGACGCCTTGTCCGGCAACAGTGTCGCGCTTCCGGTGTCGCATGCTTCGGACATGGGTGTCGGGATCGGTGACAGCGTCACTCTTCGGTTCGGGGATGGACAGTCGGCTGCGCTGCGGGTGGTGGCTTTGCTTGACTCCAAGAAGTCCGCTGAGGCCGCGTTGCTGCCCGCCGGATTGCTTGCCTCGCACACCACCGCGGGCGCGCCGACGCAGATCATGGTTCGTGGCACGGTGTCCTCGTTCCCGGACGCGCAGGTCGTCGACCGGTCCGTGCTGACCGCGGCCTACTCCGAGGAACAGCAGACCGGTGCGTGGATCAACTACCTGCTGGCCGGGCTGATCATCCTGTACACGGCCATCTCGGTGATCAACACGCTGGTGGTCGAGACCGCCGACCGGCGGCGGGAGTTCGGTCTGCTGCGGCTTTCCGGGGCGCTGCGGGGCCAGATCGTCCGGATGGCGGCGGTCGAGGGCACGATCATCGGCCTGTGCGGGCTGGTGCTGGGGACCGTGATCTCCGGGGCGACGCTGCTGCCGTTCAGCCTGGCGGTCAACGGGTCGCTGTTCCCGGTCGGTCCACTGTGGATCTTCGCGATCATCGCGGGCGCGGCGGGTGTGCTCACCCTGTCGGCGACCGTGGTGCCGGCCTGGCTGGCCACCCGCTCGCGCCCGCTGGCCAGTCAGGGCGTGGGCTGAGGGAAGCCCAGGGCCCTGGCCCGTTCGCCGAGGTCGGGCCAGTCCTCACCGGAGTGGGCGTGGCTGTCCAGGAGGCAGCCGAAGGTGATCGGCAGGGGGACGTTGTAGCGCGGCGCGGACAGCTTCGGCGGGTTCTCGAAGTCGAGGACCTCGGCGAGGTTGTTCGCGGCCGCGTCCCTGACTGTCAGGGGGTCGAGGCCGAACCGCCACTCGATCATCTTGAGGATCGAGGTGTGGTCGTAGAGGCCGTGCGCGACGGTGGATCGCCTGGCCCGCGGCGAGATCACCAGGCAGGGCACGCGGAAACCCCTCAGCCCGGCGCCGAGATCCGGGTTGGGGTCGGGGCCGACCGGCGGCGGCACGTGGTCGAAGAACCCGCCCCACTCGTCGTAGGTGATCACCAGGACGGTCCGTTCCCAGTTCGGGCTGGACACCACGGCGTTGTAGACGGTGTCCAGGAAGTGCTGGCCCAGGCGGATGTCCGCCAGCGGGTGCTCGTCCTGGGACAGACCGGGCAGGGCCTCACCGAAGAAGCCGGGCTCCACAAAGGACACCGGCGGCAGCGTGCCCGCCTTGGCGGCGGTGTAGAAGTTCGAGATCAGCTTGGAGATGCCGAGATACCTCGTCCCCCACAAGGCGGTGTACGGGACGTCGGTGAAGTAGTAGCGGCCGGTCACGCCTTTCGCGGCCAGGCGGTCCCAGATGGCCGGCATCGTCGCGATCTTGTCCACCGACGTGGTCTTGCGGTCGGTCTGCGCGGAGTGCAGGAAGAACCGGTTGGGGAAGGTGGGGGCCATCATCGCGGCGAAGTACCGGTCGCACACCGTCCAGTCGCGCGCGGCCCGGCCGTAGAACCCCAGATCGGCGGCCTCGAAGTAGCCGATCGAGAAAACATCGTTGTCGCCGGCCCGCAGCCACCCATCACACGCACCGTTGTTGAACTCCGTCCGGCCACCCTCGTAGGAATGGTCCGGATCGTTGAAGCCGCAGCCATGCGGCACGGTGAGCCGGTGCGTCGGATGCGAAACACCGTTGGCATCAGTGAAACTCAGCCCCGCCTGTCGCCCATCGGCACCGGGTAACCAGCCGAGGTAGTGGTCGAAGGACCGGTTCTCCATCATCACCACGACAATGTGGTCGATCCCCGAATCCTTGGGATCGGGCAACGCGGCCGCCTCCGCCGACCCGCTCGAGGTCGCCGCGGCCGTCACCGCCACCGCACCCGCCGTGCCTACCAGGAACTTCCGCCGGGTCACATCGTTCATCCGAATCTCCCGTCAGTCTCAGGCCCGGCAGCCCAGCATGCCACTCTGACGGCGGTGGGCAACCAACCAACGGATGAACTACTCGGGTAACACTGTCCACCTATAGATCTGGTTGTCCCGTAGCTCCGTTTCGATTGGATGGTCCATTGTGGACAGTGTTTCGAGGTGCGCGAGGACCTCGCCTCGAGAGCCCGGCGCACGATCGGATCCACCACCGAGGTGGGCCACGACATGCCTAAGCGAGTGTTAGGTCTGGGCTGACCTGCTTGTTCTGGGCGTGCCCCTCCCCGACCGTGATGGCAGTCACGTGACGAGGAGGTCCGATGGCGGTCATCAGCCAGACCGGGGAACGCCGGGTGGTCGGCAATGTCATCCGGGGGTCGATCGGGAATCTGATCGAGTGGTACGACTGGTATGCGTACACGGCGTTCAGCATCTACTTCGCCAGTACGTTCTTCCCGAAGGGCGACCAGACCGCCCAGCTGCTGGACACGGCGGGGATCTTCGCGGTCGGGTTCCTGATGCGGCCCATCGGCGGGTATCTGCTGGGGCGGTTCGCGGATCAGTTCGGCCGGCGCAACGCGCTCACGTTGTCCGTGGTGTTGATGGCGGCCGGGTCGTTGTTGATCACCGTGACGCCCGGGTACGCGTCGATCGGGGTGGCGTCGCCGATCATCCTGTTGCTCGCGCGTCTGCTGCAAGGGTTGAGTGTGGGTGGGGAGTACGCGACTTCGGCCACCTATCTGTCCGAAGTGGCCACTGCGGGCAAACGAGGGTTCTACTCGAGTTTCCAGTACGTCACGTTGATCTCCGGGCAGCTTGTCGCGCTGGGGCTGCAGATCGTGTTGCAACAGGTGCTCACCGACCACCAGCTCACCACGTGGGGGTGGCGGGT
>CBIMJO010000652.1:0-6025 GCA_966244135.1 uncultured Actinocrispum sp.
TACCCGATGTGACGTGGACACCGTGCTGGTCTGGTCGGACGAGGAAAGCGACTTCGTCCGCCGCCCCGCGCTGTGGATCGACTGTCAGCGGCCAGTCGGAATTCCCCGTGGACGGCCACCCATGGATGGCCAGTCCGTTCCCCGCTGGCGGCCAGTTGCACGGTCAGTGATCGCAACAGGTTCGTTGGCCGGCGCGGACGTGCTGGTCATGCCGCGAGTTGATCGCGCCTCGACCGCCAGCACGGCGCGTTGGACGGCGCGTTGAACGGCGCGGCGCGGTGGCACGGGGGACCCGTCAGTCGCCGTAGGACCACCGTGTTGCCAGCGATAGGACCACCTTGCGGCTCGGCGTCATTGTAAGAACAAGTTCTCGATAACGGTGCCTGCGCGTCAGTCTCCTCCTGCCACGAACGCCCTATTCTGCTTGATATGCGGGTGATCTTCGCGGGTTTCCCGGCGCGTCCTCGCTCAGCCGGATTCTCAGATGCCCGACAGGGCAAGCTTCATGACTCGGTTCAGCTCGGCCGGCAAGCTGTCCTGCAGTTCATTGACGTCGTCAAGAAGCCCTCTCAAAGAGGCGACCGCGCCGGCCTGATCGTCCCGGAGCCTCACCACAGCTGTTGACACGTGCTTGTCGATCACAAAGAGACGGTGGACGATAGGCTGAAGTTCCTCGTACACGGTAAAGCTCAGGCTGGCCACCACCGCCAATGCTCCTTGCAGCTTCGGGATGACCGCGTGATTCTCCTGTTCGTATGACCTAGCCATCTGCAAGTCGACCGAAGCTGGATCGTGCCTCGCGTACCAGGTTATCCAGCTAATAGCATGGGAGAAGTTGTAGAACTCCGCGAAGGCGGCTGCTGCGGCCGTTCGCAGTGACTGCACCGCAGACGCCCGCGCTGCCTCCTCACGGCGCTTGCGCTCGTTATGCAAGGCCACTAAGGACGCCAGGGATGCACTAACGAGCGCCGTGGCCGAGCCGATGAAGGCGCCCAGCAAAGCGGATGTCGTGGAATCCATCGCGGCATCTCCCATTGTCCGCTGTGCTTGTTCACGCGGCGACATACTCTCATGCCGCGAACAGCCGGCGACGCACAGCCATGGCTCTTTGCCTGGCGACAGGTGGTGTCCCTCGGCCCTGGCAGACGACAGATCGAAGCCACTCCAGCCGATGGGTGGGCAGCTCTTCGCGTGCTACGGCCACGTCTGCCGAGAGCCACGCTACGTAACCGGGGCACGTGGCCAGATAACTCCCCGCTAACTGGCCGCCAGCGGGGAGTTCAAGCTGGCCACCAACAATCGACCCTGACAGGATCGAGGCCGTGTGCGCACTGCGGCCAGACCCGGGGCCTCGAGATCTGGGGCACAGCTGGCCGCGACCCTCGACCGGCAGCTCACCCAGGACACACTCGCCGTGACCGGCGACACATCCAAGGACGATGGTTCGCGGTTGACGTCGTGATCACCCGGTCATCGCTGTGCCAGGTTTCCCTGCATGGCCGCAGAGCACCTCTTGACCAAGGCATGCGGGACCACTCCTCATGTCCCTAACCAGGCACGTGAATGTTCACGTTTTGAGTACGGGCGGCTATTCGCCCAACGCTGTTGTCACGCCTCGGCGACGATCGCTTCATATGCCGCCACATAGTCCTTGTTCGTCGGCGGCTGAAGCTTGCGGACCTCGACCAATTTGCCAAAGTTCCGCAACTCAAGCCCACCACGACGTAGCCAACCGGCGTTACACATCGGGCACTCGCCTCCGTTGACCTTGCCGGTCGCACGGCACTTCGCGCACGCCCGACGCATCGCGACCACCTTGAGCTCCTCGCCCACCGGTTTCAGGAAGAAGCTGTAGCCCATGGCTTCACCACGCGAATAGATCTCGGGCGTCCCCATCCAGCCGCGATACAGCGTGCCCTTGCCCTGCTGATAGCGTCCGACGGCGAACAGCGACCGCGGCCGCAGATTCTTCGCGCCCTCGCGATTGTCCTCACTGTTGTACTCGGATGCCGGCTCGCCACGCGGGCGGCTGAGCCCCGAGTCGAAGTCGCTGCCACTGTAGAAAGCATCGAGTGTGCGCTTGGTGGCGTCAAACTTTTCGTCGTCAGGCTCCCGGATTCGCGCGTAGCAAGTCGCGTACTCCGCCCCCGCAAACCGCCGCAGAAACTCAATCGCGTCATCCATGTGCGCTCATCCTAGTACTCCACCAGCACTTCGTGATTTTGACGCTGTCTTCGCAGGTAACGGGCTTGCTGGGCACGGTATCGATGTCGTCTGCACCAGAAGGAACCCGTCATCGCAACGCCGCGATGACCTGAGTGCCGTTGGATCGTTCCCAGCGCCAGCATCGAGCTGGGACCGACCCAACCGAGCCAGGTCGACGAGCACCCGCTTCGCGGCAGATGCGGAATGCGGATGTTCGGCCAAGCGTGAGATCTCTCCAATGGGCGTGGTCAGGGTGGGCGGGGCTCGTTGGCGGTCTGGGTGCGTGCCGGTCGTCTTACCAGGGCACGTTCCCGGTGGCGTCGAACAGCCCTCCGGTGGGGCCGTCGTCCGGCAGCGTGGCGAGCCGGATTGCGATCGCGGCGCCTTCCGCGGGTGTGCTGGTTCCGTGGAAGCCGTTGAGATCGGTCGCGACGTAGCCAGGGCAGGCGTTGTTGATCTTGATGGTGGTGTCGCCCAGTTCCTTGGCGTACTGGATGGTGACCGCGTTGAGGAACGTCTTCGAGGGCGAGTAGGCCCCGCTGACCCCGCCGAGGTCGAGGTCCGGCGTGGTCTGCAGGGTCAGGGAAGCGACGTGGCTGGACTGGTTGACGATGCGCGGCCGCTCGGACCGGCGCAGCAACGGCAGCATCGCGTTGATGACGCGGACAACGCCGATCACGTTGGTCTCCACCACGGCCCGCATGCTCTCCGGCGTCACGGCCGAGGGCTCCTCCGGCCAGGCCCCGGCGATGCCGGCGTTGTTGACCAGCACGTCGAGCCGCCCCGCGCGCTGCTCAAGCAGGGCTGCGGCCGCCGCAACGCTCGCGTCGTCGGTCACGTCGATGGGCACACCGAACGCGTCGACGCCGGCCGCGCGCAGCTTCGCCACGGCGTCCTCCCGGCGCTGCTCGTCCCGGGCTCCGATACCCACGCTCCAGCCCAGTGCGCCGAGCCCGGCCGCGATCTCGTAGCCAATTCCCTTATTCGCACCGGTGACCAGTGCGATCGTCTGTTCGGTCACACCATCGATCGTGGCGGGGCGCCCGCTGGGAACCAACACCACCTGTGACGCGCAACGATACCCAAACGACATGGATCGGTTAGCCTGGCCAGGTGGAGACGCGTGAGTTGCGGTACTTCGTCGCGGTCGCCGAGGAACTGCACTTCGGCCAGGCCGCCCAGCGGCTGGGCATCGCCCAGCCGCCGCTGTCGCGGACGATCGCCCGGCTTGAGCGACGACTCGGCGTCGTGTTGCTGGAACGCACCAGCCGCAAGGTCTCGCTCACCGAAGCCGGGTCGGTGCTGCTGGCCGAAGGCCGCGCGATCCTCGGTGCCGTGGCCGCGGCCGAGCGGCACACCCAGCGCGCCGCGACGAGCCGGCCCACGCTCGTCCTGGCCACCAAGGCCGGCGCCGCCGGCGAACTGCTGGCGAAACTGCTCGACGCCTACGCCGCCGAGCCGGCCGCCGCCGCCGCCGTCGACCTGCTGCTCTGCGAATCCCAGCCCCACCAGCCGCTGCACGACGGCCGGGCCGACGTGGCACTGCTGCACCAGCCCTTCGACCCGACGGCCGGACTCGACACCGAAATCCTGACCACCGAGGGACAGGTCGCCATCCTGCCCAGCTCGCATCCGCTCGCCGGCCGAGCCCACGTCCGGCTGGCCGAGGTCAGTTCACTGCCGGACCTTCCGCAGGCTCGCTGGCCCGGCCCCGGCGGCGCCTATCCCGAAGGACCCGGCGCGGAAGTACGCAACCAGACGCAGCTCTTCCAGCTGATCGCACTCGGCCGCACCACCGTGGTCATGCCCGAATCCAGCCGCGCCAACCTGCTCGAAGGCCTGACCGCCGTGCCGGTCCTGGACGCACCGACCGTCACGACGGTCATCGCCTGGCCACCACACAGCCGCTCCCGGCCACTCGCCGAACTGGTCCGGGTAGCCACCCGCCTCTGAGCCTTCGCACCCGTACCCCTGCCGACTTCGAACGCCCCTACGCTCCGGCAACCCTGAAACTCATCCGCCGAACGCCCTCAACTCGGCATGAGCGCGCGTGAAGGTAAGGAGGTCAGTCTTCCGGTCCAACAAGTGAACACCCGGTGGTTTGGGCGCGACGACTGGTGGCGTGATCCGGGCCAGAGCCGTTCGTGGACCGTGTGTGGTTACGGTACCGGCTATGGAATTCGGCGCGTTGATCGACCAGATCGCGCTGCAGGCGTCCGCGTTGCGGGCCGCAGCGGTGGCAGCGGGTCCAGATACGCGGCTGCCGACGTGTCCAGGTTGGACGGTGCTGACGTTGGTCCGCCACATCGCCCGCGTCCACAGCTGGGCGGGCCACGCCCTCACCACGGCTCCCGGCGCGGACGATCTCGTGCCCGATGAACCACCCGTCTCGTGGCATCGCCTGCTGCCGTGGTGGGACGACCAGGTCACCATCATGATTCACAACCTGCGGTCACGCGGGCAGGACACACCAGCCTGGGTGTTCGACGCCGAGGACGAGCCGACGGCCATGTTCTGGGCCCGCCGGCAAGCCCACGAGACAGCCATCCACCGCCTCGACGCCGAACACGCCAACACCGGACCGAACGTGATGCCCGCCAACATCTTCCCCACCGAACTCGCCATAGACGGAATCGATGAGGCCCTGCGATTGTGGATACCGCGCCACACAGCGCGGCACCCACCAAACCTCCACGGCAGTGTCCGATTCCACACCACGGACACACACCACAGCTGGCACGTGAGTCTCCAGCCCGGACAGCCTCCGCAGGTCGTGACGCGTGATGGTGGGACCGCAGACGCCACGGTCACCGGCACAGCCGACGCCGTCTACCGCGCGACCTGGCACCGCCCCACAACAGCCACAATCAGCGGTAACACCAAGCTCGTCACCGCACTGCAGACGCCGTAGGGCATGCAGCGTCACCCCGGCACACGAAACTCCACGTCGTATGCCAAGGCGTACATACACCGACATGCGGCTATGAGCGGATTACCGGTGTGCCGGGGGCGGCGAGTCAGTGCGATGGCCGCCGACCGCACCGGCCGACCAGCCCCCAGATCCGGTGGGGCACCGTGAGCGGTTCCTGCGGGAACCGTTCCCGAAGTCGGCGCGCCAGGTCGACGTCGAATGCGGCCACCGCTGCGGCGGGCAGGCTTGCGGCGATCCCGTTGGAACTGCGCATGCGTCCCCGCCACTGCTCGTGCGTGAATTCCACCGTGATGTCGAAGCCGAACGTTTCCACGTGGTCGAATCCGGCCGCGTCGAGGTCACGGATCCACTCCGGGTGGCTGTCGATGCCCGTGGCCAACGGCCAGCCGGGGTGATTAGGCCAGCACCAGTTCCTCACTGGCCGCGGCAACCGAGCCCGCCGTGGTCACGTAGTCGCGATGGCAGATGGCCAACGCGCCGTCTTCGACCAGCAGCCGACGGGCCTCGGCGGCGGCCTGCGGCCGGTCGAACCAGTGCCAGCGCTGCCCGGCGGACACTACGTCCCAGGCGTGGGCCGGTAGACCTGTGTCCTCGGCCGCGGCCAGCCGGTACGTCACTGCCAGTCCGACGTCGGCCTCCAGCTCACGAGCCTGCGCGAGCATCTGCGGTGCGACGTCGACCCCGGTCATCAGGCATCCCGCCGCAGCGAAACCCCGTGCCAGTACTCCGGTTCCGGTGACCAGATCCACTACTCGGTGGCCAGGGAGACCCACGTTCAAGGCGGTCAGGCGGGCGAACAACTCGGCCGGGAACTCGGTCCGGTACCGGGCGCACCCGCGGGCGGCTCTACCGAAGTCCACGTTCATCCGAGCATCGTGCCGCAGTGCC
>CBIMJO010000653.1:0-6007 GCA_966244135.1 uncultured Actinocrispum sp.
GGGTGGCCGACGCTTCCGCGAGGGCACCGGCCTGCTCGAGCCGGCCCGCCCGCGCGGTCACGAACGCGTTGGCATACAAGATCAAAGCATGCTCGTAGTCCAGATTTGCCGCCTGGGCGATGATTTCCGCCTCGGCCACGGTCTGAGACGCGGCGCCCAGGTTGCCGGCGCAGGCCAGCCCCAGCGCCAGCGCAACGTGGCGGGTCACCTCGGCCGGCGGATCGGGAGGCCAGTCGACGTCCGGGTCGGTCAACAGGTCAAGGCAGGGCTTGACCTGCTCGGCGACCGCGTAGGCGACTCCGAGGTTGAGCCGCCCGACCCGCCACCACGTTCGCGACCGTGGCCGTTCCAGCGCGGCAAGCCGTTGCGCGACGGCGAAAACAGCGATGGGACCCGCGGTCCACAGCAGTGGCCGCAGCCGCACAGCATCGGCCATCGCGTGGATCTCCGGGCTCTCCAGCCGGTCTGCGGCCAGTGCGGCCCGGTCGAGGAGGCGCAGGGCGTCGTCGAGATGGCCCAACCGCACCCGTAGCGCGGCATCCACAATGAGCAGGTACGGAAGTGCGGTGCTGTGCTCGGACTGCTCGACGACCGCGCAGGCCCGCGCGAGGTGCCGGGTGGCCGAGGAGATGTCGCCCAGCCGCGTCTCCACCCAGGCGAGCGGGCCGAACAGTTCCGTGTGCGGACCCAGCGTCGGGTCCGCGACGGTATCGAGCAGCGACGCCGCCTCGAGGGTGTGCGTGCGCGCCCGCGACACCCTGCCGTCGCAAAGCGTCGCCCACGCGGAAAGCGCGTGAGCCGCTGCGGAAAGCGCGGGCCGCTGGCCGCCCAGCAGGTCGAGCGCTCGCCGCGCATGCTTGATCACTCCGGCCGTGTTCTCGTCCAGCGCTGCCAAGGCGGCCCGCTGGACCTCGAGCTGTCCCTCGACGGCCGGCCGGCGTCCCGGCTCAGCCTCGTCGCCGCCCAGCAGCGCCCTGGCCTTGTCCAAATCCCCCTGCATCCGGGCGATCACCGTGCCGAACGTCACCGCCTCGGCGGGAAACGGTCGGCGGTCCCGCAACAATTCCTGCAGTACCTCCCAGGATTGGCTGAGGTCACCCGACAAACCCAAGGCACGCGCGTACCGCAGCAGAATGGCCGGCTGCTGGGCGAGCAACGGGCTCGACGGCCGGAGAATACGGAGTGCCTTGCCCAACCAGCGGGCCGAGGTTTCCGGGGCCCGGTACATCAGCGACTCCGCGGCGTTCAGGAGCGTCGCCGCCGCCTGTTCGTCGCCGTACTGAGCGGACCGTTCCACATGATGAGCGAGCACAGGCAGCGGCGCGTTGTGTACGCGGAGGTAGTCGGCTGCGCGGGTGTGCGCCCGCAGCCGCCACGCCGGTCCCGCCATGTCGTGCGTGGCCAGCCGGATGAGCGGGTGGTGGAATCGGAACCAGGCCCCGTCCATATCACCGATGCCCGAGCCGCAGAGTTGGTCGAGCGCGTCCGCGACGTTGGCCACCGGCAGCTCGGCCACATGGGCGACCAGGTCGGCGGCGGCATGGTCGCCGATCACGGCGACCGCGTGCGCGACCCGCCGTGTCGACTCGTCCAGCCCGACCAGATCCACCGCGAGGGCACGCAGAATCTGCCGGGCCGGCTCCTCGACCGGGACAACGCCGCGCTCGAGGCGCTGGTGCGCGATGTCGGCGAGCGCAGGGTCGGGAAGCCATTGCAACGCGTGCAGGTAAAGGGGATTGCCGCGGCTGGCCCGCATGAGCAGCGCTCGCCGTTCGGGCGTGGTGTCCAAGAACAGCGCTTCGACGTCATTGGGAGTCAACGGGTTGAGCCGAATGCGTGCGGCCCGGTCACTGGCACGGGTGATCGCGTCGACCGGACCGACCGGGGACTGGGCGCTGCGGAATGCGATGACCAGCAGCATGGGGGCCGGCGGTGGGTTGCGGATCAGGAACTCGGTGAGTTCGAGCGAGTCCTGGTCCGCCCACTGTAAGTCGTCGAGAACCAGCGCCACCCCGGGGCCGGGATGCTCGGACAGGTACCGCCGTACCGCGGCATGAATGCGAATCCGAGCCTCGCCCCCGACCCGTCCTGACCGCAGATCGTCGGCGCCCGCCGCCAGAACCTCGGCGTAGAGAGCGAGCGGGACGTTCCGGTCGAGCTGAGTCGCCCGACCTTCGTACACGGTCAACCCGCACTGGGCGGCCAAAGCGCTGGCCTCCGCGAGCATCCGGGTCTTGCCCGCTCCCGGCTCGCCGGACACCTCGACCACGGCGCAGTGGCCCAGAACCACCCGACGCGCAGCCGCGGCAAGCGCTTCGACGCAGTCCCGCCGGCCCACCAGCGGGCTCTCGGTCATGTCGTCCTCTCAGTCGCCTGGCCGCGCCTTCGTCAAGCACGCTCACGCGGCCGGGCACGTTCCGGTGGTGCGGTCGTGGAAGTTCCCATTGGTGCGGGGATTGGCATCGTCGCCAGGGTCTCGAGCGGCGGTGGGACATCCGGCAACGCCGGAGACGGTCGACTTCCACCCGGCATGCACGCCCGGATACACGGACCGGATCCGCTTACGTGCGAACCAACTCACTGCTCAGCGCGCCCCATCCCCTTGCTCTGTAGGCATAGTTGCCACCTGCACTTACCGGGTCATGGCGGCCGTTCTGAGGTCTTGACGGTCACGCAAGAATCGACTACGCGGGTTGGAGGGGTTGGCGCGTGATCAACATAGCCGTGATCGACGACGACCGGATGTTGCTGGACGGAATGCGTTCCTGGTTCGGGTCGGTCGGTGATCTCGACCTGTGTGCGGTCGCGCACACCGTCGACGAGTTGCTCGACGTGCTCGCCGCACACCAGTCGCAGGTTGACGTGGTCGTGCTTGATCTGTTGCTGACGGACGGGTCCGATCCGCTGGTCAACGTCGCACGGCTGGTCGAGTCCGATTTCCGGGTGCTGGTGGTGAGCGTGACACCGCGGATCGAGCACAGCGTCGACGTCGTGCGCGCCGGTGCTGCCGGCTACCTCACGAAGGATCACGATCTCGGCGCGCTGGTCGAGGCGGTTCGGGAGGTGGCGGCCGGCAACATCGCGCACTCGCCAGAACTCGCCTTTGCCTGGTCCCGCGACCGCCGCCCGGACCGCCCCCGCTTGTCCGCACAGGAACGTGCCGTTCTCATTGCGTACGCGTCCGGGATGACCCTCACGGCCGCGGCCAGGCGTGCCGGGATCCAGCCGGCCACCGCGAAGAAGTACCTGGACCGGGTGAAGGAGAAGTACGGCCGGGCCGGCCGGCCGGCGTACACGAAACTGGACTTGGCCAACCGGGCACGGGAGGACGGCTTGCTGCGCTAGGTGTTGCGGGTCATGAGGTTGGTGACGCCGGTGCGGGCCTGAAGAGGGGGACGGGTCTTTCGACGGCAGGATGAGAAGTACCGCCCACTCGTCCCGTCGAGCAGAAAGACCCGTCCGTGCTCCACCGTAACGCCCCGCTGTCCGTGGAAGGCCGCCGCCGTCTCGTCGAACGCTGCCAGACCCGCCCAATCGCGCATGTCGCCGCGGAAATGGGCATCTCGCGGCAATGCGCCTCGAAGTGGGTCAACCGCCACCGCCGGTTCGGCGAGGCAGGACTGCTGGACCGGCCCAGCGTCCCGCACCACCAGCCCACCGCCACCCCAGCCGAGGTCATCGTCCGGATCGACCAGCTCCGCCGGTCCGGCACACACCCAGCCCGCCGCATCGCCTTGGAACTCGCCGCCGAGGGCACGACGATCTCGGTGCGCACGGTCAGCCGGCACCTGGCCCACCTCGGGCTTAACCGTCGAAAGTTCCTCGACCCGACCGGCGAGACCAACCGGGCACCCCGCAAGAACATCGCCCGCTGGCCGGGTCACATGGTCCACCTCGACGTCAAGAAAGCCGGGCGGATCCCCGACGGCGGCGGCTGGCGGGCCCACGGCCGCGGCAGCGAGCAGGCCAGGCGGTCCAAGCGGGCCACAGGCCGCGGCCCCCGGGTGTCCCGCACCTACCTGCACTCCGCCATCGACGGGTTCTCCCGCCTGGCCTACACCGAAGCCCTCCCCGACGAGAAGGCCCGCACCGCGATCGCGTTCCTCTCACGGGCACGGGCGTTCTTCGCCGCGCACGGCATCACCCACATCCACCGCATCGTCACCGACAACGGCTCCTGCTACAAAGCCGGCGACTTCGCCACCGCGCTGCACGGGGCACGCCACCAGCGCATCACCCCCTACACACCGCGCCACAACGGCAAAGTCGAACGCTACAACCAGATCCTGACCGAAGAATTCCTCTACGCCCGCACCTGGACCAGCGAACACCAACGCACCACCGCCCTGGGTGTGTGGAATGTGCACTACAACTACCATCGACCCCACACTGCCGCCGGAAACCAGCCACCAGCCACCCGGCTCCCCACCGGCGTCACCAACGTCATGGCCTCATACACCTAGCCGGACTGATCGGCGGGCCAGACCAGTTCGACGCAGGCCCCGTCACCGGGCACGCCGAACAGCGTTGCCGAGCCGCCCACTTCGCGCATTCGATCGATGATCGAACTGCGAAGACCGAAGCCGGGCACCATGGTCTCCGGATCGAAACCGCGCCCGCGATCGACGATTCGCAGCGTCAGGGTGTCGTCGTCCCACACGGCCGTGAGCCATGCGACGGTGACACCGGAATGCGCGGCTACGTTGTTCAGCGCCTCCCGGCTGGCGTCGGCGATCGCTTCCATCACCAGGGCCGGCAGGTCGGCCGGCAACTGGTCATGCAGGTAGTGCACTCGAATCCCCAGTGTTTCCGCGGTGGCGATGACGTCGGCCAGTGTCGCGCCAAGCGTGGTGAACCGGCCGGAGGCATCCTCCTGGACCATCCGCCGGACGTAGTCGGCGTCCGTCGCACACCGGCGCCGGACCTCGGCCACCCGGTGGTCCAGTCCACCCCGGGCAATGGCGGTCAGCGTGGCCAGCACCGTGTCGTGCAGCTTGCGGTACTGCCTGATCCGTTCGGCATAGCGAGCCCGATCGGCCGCCCGGCGGCCTTCGAGCACCACTTGGCGGTGTGCCGTCTCGTCCAACAGGCGCGCTTGGCCGCACAGGTAGCGACGCATGAAGTGCAGGGCGACGGCGAACCAGAAGTAGGAGTCCAGCACTCCGACAATGCCGTCGACCGGCAAGGGCAGATGACCGAACACCAGAACGAGCGCGCCGAGACGGGCGGCGATGAGCACGAGCCACACAACAATCCCACGGCTTGGTGGTAGTGCCGCGCCGATGAGGGCGGCGGTGCCGTACCCGAGTTTCGGCGGCCAGTTCAGCGAGGTGAACACTTGATCCGGTGGGCAGTTGACGGTGCCGGCGACGATGAGCATGCACGCGACGGCCACGTCGGCGGTGACCGTCCAGCGCGGAAACCACCCGCGCCTGCCGATCCCGATGGCGAGCCCGGCGTTCCAGGCGACAGCGACGGTCACCAGCACGATGTTGACGCCCGGGCTGCGATGGTCGCGCGAGGTCACACCGGCTACGGCGAGCACCAGATAGCTGGCCCGCTGGATGAACAGGAGCATCGCGATAAACCGCAACGCGCGTTCCTCGCCGGGCTTGTCCGCCAGGTACGTGGGATCACGCCAGCCGAGCGAGGCCCCGAACAGCGCGCGCCAGGCCGCACGCAGCCGAACCGCCCATGGCGCGGGGAAAACGCCCCGCTCGGCAGGGACGTCGTGGGCATCCATGACACCTCCAGCCACTCGCTTTTGTGACCAGAATGCCGCAGGGCGCGGCGTGCGATGGCCTGAGCGGTGTGAGATTCCCTGGCCGGCGGGAGTAGTTCCCCTTTCGGTTGGGAACGGCGGAAACCTAGCCTCGTGGTCACCGCTCGGAGGATGCCGCCAAAGGCGCGGCGCCATCACGGGATTGACGGTCCGACGCTGGTGTCCGTGTGTAGTAACGCGACAATCGAGGTGGATACGTGACTGACCAAGAGGTTGGCGTACTGG
>CBIMJO010000654.1:0-5997 GCA_966244135.1 uncultured Actinocrispum sp.
GGTTCGGACTCCATGATGCCCGGCCCGCGGACGTCCTCCCACCTGATGATCCGCACCGGTCCGCGCCGCCCGAACCGGCCCAGCCGTTCGCGCACCGCCACCCGGCCGAGCACCCAGTCGCGGGTGCGGGTGGGCTCCATGCCGACGTCCTCGATCACCGCCGTGGTCTCGTCCGCGTCGACCACCACGTGCGCGTCCAGCAGTTGGCCCAGCACGCGGATCTCGTTGGTGCGCTGATGGAAATGCCGCATATTGACCGAACCGGTGGACAACGTCACCGCCGACGGCTCGATCGACGTGACCCGCAGCATCGGCACGAAGATACGCCGGCGGGTCGCCAGTTCCACCACCACACCGAGCACCCGTGGCGGCTGCCGGTCCGCGCGGAGCCCGGCCACGATGTCGCGGAGCCTGCCGATCTGCTCGCCGTCCGGCCCGAACACCGCCAGACCCGCGAGCTGAGCCGCGAAAACCCTGTTCGTGCCAGCCACGGTCCCCAGGCTAGCCGTCACGCGATCACCGCGCCCGGGAGACTGGGCGCATGGACGCAGGCAGCTGGTACGTGGTCGTCGAGACCAACCACACCGGTCAGGAAGGGGCGAGCTACGCCGGCGCGATCACCGAGACCCGCCCGTTCCGCACCCGCGAGGAGGCCCTCGCCGACGCCGCACGGCTCACGCAGACGTACATGAAGCCCAAGGTGATGAAGGAGAAGGGCCGCTGGATCTTCCGCACCGGCCCGGAATCCTGGCTGGTGCTGACCCAACGGGCCATGCACCGCCCGTACTTCCGCGTCTGGGTGGCCTACCTGGAACAGTGGCTCCCCGGCTGATCGGCGGGAACGGGCGGGTGGGGACACACGTCTCAGTGGCATGTCGAGACCGCAGGATCCCGTGCCGCTGATCGGGTGGTACGTCCTCATCGAGGAGACCGTTGGGGGTGGCGACAGTCAGCGGTGGTCGCTCACCACGATCCGGCGGTTCGCCGACCGGGACGAGGCGTTGTGGCACGCGGCCGACTTCGCGCGCACCTACCAGCCCCGGCACCCCGCCATGCCGCGCAACCGCCGGGTGTTCAAGATCGGCGAGGACAGCTGGGTGGTGTACATCGAGGGCGCCATGCGGACCTACCACTTCCGGATCTTCGTGGCGCAGTCCGAGGAATGAGCCCGGGCGGTCGGCATGGAGGGGGTGCCGACCGCCCGCCCACCCGCGGGAGACCCACGGCTCAGCTCAATGAGGCCGCCGTGACCCGGCCCGATGAACCGCGACGGGGTCAGGGTGCCCGCCGGGCTGCCGCCCGGCCGCCGCCGAGTGGCGGCGGTATGCCAGCGAGACACTGTGGCACGGCCAGCGAGAGACCGTGGCATGGCTGCGGGGCCAATGCGGCGCCGCCGCCGAGACACCGCGGCGCCGCCGCCGAGACACCGCGGCGCCGCCGCCGCCGGGGATCGGGAACCAGCCACCGATGGATCTCATCCGGTGGTCTGGCCGAGTGCGGGTGATCCCCGCTTGGCTGTCCGGGCTGACCGTCTGCAGGACCGTCGGCCGGCGACCCACCAGCGCCGCTTTCTCAGGCGTAGCATGCGAACCAAGAGAGAATCGGTGGTGCACATGCTCGTCGAAATTCTCCTGGGGATCGCGGCGCTCGGCGGGGTCTGGCTCGGCTCCACCGCCCGTGTGGTCAAGCAGTACGAGCGCGGCCTGGTGTTCCGGTTCGGCAAGGTGCACCGCCAGCCGCGGGAGCCCGGCCTGACCTTCCTGATGCCCGTCGCCGACCGGATGCGCAAGGTCAACATGCAGGTCGTGGCGATGCCCGTGCCCGCGCAGGACGGGATCACCCACGACAACGTCACCGTGAAGGTGGACGCGGTGGTGTACTTCCGCGTGATCGACCCGGTGCAGGCCATTGTCAGCGTCGAGGACTACCGGTACGCGATCGCGCAGGTCGCCCAGACGAGCCTGCGGTCGATCATCGGCAAGAGCGAGCTGGACGACCTGCTGGCCAACCGGGAGCGGCTCAACGAGGGCCTGGAGCTGATGATCGACAGCCCGGCGCTGGAATGGGGAATTCACATCGACCGGGTCGAGATCAAGGATGTCGCCCTGCCCGAGTCGATGAAACGGTCGATGTCCCGGCAGGCCGAGGCGGAACGGGAACGGCGGGCGAGGGTCATTTCCGCGGACGGCGAGTTCCAGGCGTCACAGAAACTCTCCGAGGCCGCGGCCGTGATGGCGAACACACCGGCCGCATTGCAGTTACGTCTGCTCGAGACCGTCGTTGAAGTGGCCGCCGAGAAGAATTCGACACTGGTTCTGCCGTTCCCGGTCGAGCTCTTGAGGTTTCTCGAAGGTGCCTCCGGCGCCAACCAGAAACCAGCGGCGGAGATCACAGAACAATCACAGGGGAAGTCCGAATAACTACACGCAGTCGATGGTTGCTATGAGCCCGGCCACAAAAGGCGTGATCAATTTGCCATTTCCGGGGGTCGGCGGGCAACGCTGGTCGTCATGAGCAGACGCATTCGGATCTTCCGCCGGCGCGAACAGGACGACCTGTTGGAGCGCAGCATGCGCACATGTCCTGCCTGCCACCAGGACGTGCACGTGTTCGCCGCCGGCTGCCGGCACTGTGGCCAGGAGCTGGAGCTGCTGGCCGGCTGAGAGGCGCTTCACACTGCGGGCCTCGCCCGAACGGCGATACTCAGCGGTAACTGACGCCGACGAGTAGGGAGCGGATCATGGCTCGCCTTGCCCAGACCGCCGGGCTGACCGACATCCAGCGCGAGATTCTCGCGACGGTCCGCGGCTTCGTGGACAAGGAGGTCATCCCGCACGCGCAGGAGCTCGAGCACGGCGACACCTACCCGGCCGACATCGTCGAGGGCATGAAGGAGATGGGCCTGTTCGGCCTGACCATCCCCGAGGAGTACGGCGGCCTCGGGGAGTCCCTGCTCACCTACGCGCTCGTGGTCGAGGAGATCGCCCGCGGCTGGATGAGCGTGTCCGGCGTGATCAACACCCACTTCATCGTGGCCCACATGATCAAGCAGCACGGCACCGAGGAGCAGAAGCAGTACTTCCTGCCGCGGATGGCCACCGGCGAGGTGCGGGGCGCGTTCTCGATGTCCGAACCGGACCTCGGCTCGGATGTGGCCGCGATCAAGACCCGTGCCAAGCGGGACGGCGACGAGTACGTCATCGACGGCCAGAAGATGTGGCTGACCAACGGCGGCAGCTCCACCCTCATCGCGCTGCTGGCGAAAACCGACGAGGGTGGGGCCAAACCACACCAGAACCTGACCGCGTTCCTGGTCGAGAAGCCGTCCGGGTTCGGTGAGGTCCTCCCGGGCCTCACCATCCCCGGCAAGATCGACAAAATGGGCTACAAGGGCGTGGACACAACGGAAGCGGTGTTCTCCGGCTTCCGGGTGCCCGCCAACCGGGTCCTCGCCGAGGCGCCCGGCAAGGGCTTCGCCCAGATGATGGACGGCGTCGAGGTCGGCCGGGTGAACGTGGCCGCGCGCGCCTGCGGCATCGCGATCCGCGCGTTCGAGCTGGCCGTGGAGTACGCCCAGCAGCGCCGCACCTTCGGCAAGCCGATCGCCGAGCACCAGGCCATCGCGTTCAAGCTGGCCGAGATGGCGACCAAGGTCGAGGCCGCGCACCTGATGATGGTCAACGCCGCCCGGCTGAAGGACTCCGGCGAGCGCAACGACGTCGAGGCGGGCATGGCCAAGCTGATCGCCTCGGAGTACTGCGCCGAGGTGACCCAGGAGTCGTTCCGCATCCACGGCGGCTACGGTTACTCCAAGGAGTACGAGATCGAGCGGCTGATGCGGGAGGCGCCCTTCCTGCTCATCGGTGAGGGCACCAGCGAGATCCAGAAGACCATCATCAGCCGGGGCCTGCTGCGCGAATACCGGACCCGCGGATAGCACACCCTCCGACGTTCCCCTCACCACACCATTAGCGTGTTGTGTCCGGAGTTGGCAGGATGGACACATTCTGCGTCTGGTGGGAGAGGTGAACGGGCGTGACCGGTGGTTTTTCCGGGCAGGGGCGGCCCAATCCGGGGCTGCCGCGGCTGCCGACGCCGCCGACGGGCTGGCCGATCGGGTCGTACGAGACCTACGAGGGCGCGCAGCGCGCCGTGGAGCACCTGGCCGGTGCCGACTTCCCGGTCACCGAGGTGACCATCGTGGGTGTCGATCTGATGCTGGTCGAACGGATCGTCGGCCGGCTCACATGGAGCAAGGTGCTCGGCACGGGCGCCCTGTCCGGCGCGTGGTTCGGGTTGTTCGTCGGCATCCTGCTGGCCTGGTTCTCCACCCAGTCGGTGTCGCTGATCCCGGTTCTGGTCGGGGTGGCCGCCGGCGTGGTCTTCGGACTGACCTTCGCCGCGGTGAGTTACGCCTCCACGCGGGGGCGCCGCGATTTCGCGTCGGCCAGCCAGCTGGTGGCCGGGCGATACGACGTGCTTTGCCAGCCGCGTAACGCCGAACGGGGCCGGGACCTGCTGGCCAAGTTGTCAATGCGCCCATCGGGTGGTACCCGATAACGACTTGATGGAAACCTCACCTCCGCATTCGGCGAACCGCTTGCGAGGGGTGATCAAGCCGCCTAGGTTCAGTGAACCTGAACGCGTTACAGGTGAGATTGGGCACATCGCGTTCCGGGGCACAGCGAGGTGCCGGGCAAGCGGGGCAGCCCGGCTTCTCGCCAGGACGAGGAGGCAGGGTTCTGATGCGAAGCGCCGGCACAAGCAGGCGCCTTGTCGCGGTACTGGGAACGGCGTTGCTCGCCGGTTCCCTCGTCACCGCATGCGGTTCCAGTTCGGGGATAACGCTCAACCTCTACACCGCACCCGAACAGGTTCTCGACAAGGTCGTCGCGAAGTGCAATCAGCAGGCCAACGGCAAATACACCATTGTCTACAACAAACTGCCACGCGACGCCGACAGTCAGCGTGAGCAGATGGTCCGCCGGCTGGCGGCGAACGACTCCGAAATGGACATTCTCGGCCTCGACGTGGTGTGGACGGCCGAGTTCGCCGAGGCGGGCTGGGTCCTGGAGTGGACCGGGCAGAACAAGGCCCAGGCCGAGCAGGACGTGTTCCCCGGACCGCTCAAGACGGCCACCTGGAACGGAAAGCTCTACGGCGCGACCAAGAACACCAACGTCCAGCTGCTCTGGTACGACGACCGGCTGGTGACCAACCCGCCCAAGACGTTCGACGAGATGATCTCGCAGGCGCAGCAGCTCAAGTCGCAGGGCAAGCCGTACCAGATCCTGATGACCGGGGCGAAGTACGAGGGCTATGTGGTCCAGTACAACACCATCGTGGCCTCGGCCGGCGGCCACATCCTGTCCGACGACGGCAAGAGCGTCGCGATGGACGCGGGCGCCATCAAGGGCCTCGAGGTCATCAAGAAGCTGGCCACCGCGGGCGTGACCAACCCGTCGCTGAGCACCGCGAAGGAACAGAACATCCAGAACGGGTTCGAGGCGCCCAACAGCCAGGCCGCCTTCCTGCTCAACTGGCCGTACGCGTACAGCTCCATCCAGGCGGCCAACCCCGACCGCGCGGCCCACTTCAAGTGGACCAGCTACCCGGGCATCGACGCCGGCACCCCGACCAAGGTGACGGTGGGCGGGCTGAACCTCGCGGTGAGCAAGTACTCCCCGCACCCGGCCGAGTCGTTCGAGGCGAGCCTGTGCCTGCGCTCCGCGGAAAGCCAGCGCTACCAGGCGATCCTGGAGGGCCTGCCGCCGTCGATCAGCACCGTCTACAGTGACACCTCCCCGGCCGATCCGTCGAAACCGGCCGACGACAAGAACAACCCGACGATGGACACCGCGTACCCGATGAAGGACGCGATCATCGAGGCACTGCAGGACTCGACGTCCCGCCCGGTCACCCCCGCCTACCAGAACGCCTCCACGGTGATCTCCACCGTGATGTCGATCCGCCCGCGCTGGTCGTCGACCGTCGCCT
>CBIMJO010000655.1:0-5996 GCA_966244135.1 uncultured Actinocrispum sp.
TGCTGCGCGCCGGAACCACACCGGCCACAGTGGACGATGTCAAGGCGCTGACGATCCCGTCCGCCGCCGGTGTGGTCCGGCTCGACCAGGTCGCCAAGGTGACCACAGTGGACGGTCCGGCCGCGGTGCACCGCACCGGCGGCGACATCAGCACCACCGTGACGGCCAAGAACACCGGATCGAGCCTCACCAAGACCACCGCGGACATCCAGGCGAAGCTGGACGCGCTGAAGTTCACCGGCGGCGCGTCCTACAGCCTCGGCGGGGTCAGCCAGGACCAGCAGGAGGCGTTCGGGAACCTGTTCCTCGCGCTGCTCGCGGCGGTCGCGATCGTGTTCCTGATCATGGTGGCGACGTTCCGCAGCCTGATCCAGCCGCTGATCCTGCTGGTGTCCATCCCGTTCGCGGCGACCGGCGCGATCGCCATGCTGCTGCTCACCGGCACCGCGCTCGGCCTGCCCGCGCTGATCGGCATGCTGATGCTGGTGGGCATCGTGGTGACGAACGCGATCGTGCTGATCGACCTGATCAACCAGTACCGGGCCGAGGGCATGAGCGTCGCCGACGCGGTGGCCGAGGGCGGGCGGCGGCGCCTGCGGCCGATCCTGATGACCGCCGCCGCGACGATCTTCGCGCTGATCCCGATGGCCCTGGGCATCACCGGCGAGGGCGGGTTCATCGGCAAACCGCTGGCCCTCACCGTGATCGGCGGCCTGATCAGCTCGACCCTGCTGACCCTCATCCTGGTCCCGACCCTGTACACAATGGTCGAGTCCCGCAAGGAGCGCCGCCGGGCCCGCCGCGAGGCCCGTCACGCGAAGCCCACCCCGGAGTCCCTGGACCCCACCCCAACAGCGTGACCTCGAACGAAACGGCCGGTCCACGTGGGACCGGCCGTTTCGTTCGAGTCGGGAATGCGGATCTGTCAGGGTTTGCGGGCTACGGCGCCGACGAGAAGGTGCTGGATGGGAGAAAGTGGACGCAGGCGGGGACCGTCCGGCCACCAGTCGGCGAGCGGGACCAGGCCGGGGTCGACGCGGTCGAGGCCGGCCAGCATGGTGTCGATCCGGTCGATCGTGCGGAACCAGCCGCTGGCCATGCCGCTGTCGAGGTAGATGTCCTGCACGCGGGCGGCCAGGCCGGCCAGCTCATGGCCTTCGCCCGGGTCGAGCAGATGCGCGAACGCGACATAGGAGCCCGGGGCGCAGGCGTCGATGAGCCGGCGCAGGATGCCGCACGGGTCGTACTCGTCGCCGACGTGCATCAGGGTGCCGACGTGGCAAATGGCCACCGGGCGCTGGAAGTCGATGAGCTTGCGGACCGTCGGGTCGCCGACCACGTCCTGGTTGAGCCAGTCGATCTCGACGATGTGCGACCGTTCGTTGCCGGCCAGCAGCATCCGGCCGTGCGCGAGGACCAGCGGGTCCATCCCCACGTAGAGGACCGTGGCCTCGCTGTTGAGCCGCTCGACCACCTCGTGCGTGCTCTCGTCGACCGGCAGGCACGGCCCGAAGTCGAGGAACTGGTCGACGCCCGCCTCACCGGCCAGGAACCTGGTCGCCCGCAACAGGAACTGCTCGTTGTCCCGCGCCAGCGCGGTGAACTCCGGTGCGACCGAGGTGAACTGGTCGCGGACCTCGCGGTCGGCTTCGTAGTTGTCCTTGCCGCCCAGCAAAGCGTTGTAGACACGGGCGATCCGCGTGCCCGAGTCGTCGTGCGCAGACGGTTCGTCTTCGTGCGTCATAGATCACCACCGCGAGGGACCATCCGCTCACCTTATTGGGTCGGGCGGGCTCGCGGAGCGAATACCCGGATTACGGCGGGCAGCAGGACCGCGTTCCACGTCCCGCGCGGGACCTGGATGCGTGGTTTGGTCTTGTCACCGTGGTAGGCCATGATCCGGTGGTAGCCGTACTTGATCTCGGTGCCGGCCACCTGGTCCCACTGGATCGACTTCTTGAACACCGTGCCCTTGTGCAGGCCCTGCCGGTCGATCCGCACACCGCCCAGCTCGATCGCGCCGCCCTGTTCGACGGCCGCGATCGCCTGGCCGACGATCCGGGCGGCGACTCGTTCGAGCAGGATGTCGACCGCCTGCGACCACAGTTCGCGGTTGCGGTCGCGCTTCTCGTGGTCGATGGTGCCTTTGAGGAACCCGGTGGTGCCGGAGATCATCTGGAAGGTGGCCTTCTGCCGGTCCGGGGTGCCGACCGTGATCGTGAACGTCGTGTGCTGGTACGCGCCGTTGGTGTAGTGGTCGATCGCGGAGTAGTCGACCTTGTCGATCGCCGGCCAGGCAAAGGCCCTGTCGTTGACCGTGATCGCCTCGTCGGTCAGCACCAGGCGGGCCGACTTCGCCGGTTTGTCGGGACGGGCCAGCACATCGAGCAGCACCTGTGTCATGGATGATCTTCTCTCCGGGTCGGGGTGCCCTCGACCCTAGGACCGGTCCGCCGCAGGCCCGCGCCTCAAAGGGCAGTCTCCGGTCGACGGTCACCGCAATCCCGCGATCCCCGCGACCGCGCCGGCGGGCGCTGGCCGGCTGGGCCGCCCGCGAGCCAGGACGCGACGCCGTGCTGCTGTCTGTGCTCATCTCCGCGCGATCGGGACGGCCGCGCTGACCCAGCTGATCGGCCTGCACCCGGTGATCGGGGCGTTCCTGTTCGGCACGGTCGTGCCACGGCACGGCATAGCAGTGTCGCAAATAGACCGGACTGCCGCATGCCGCACAGGCAGGCACTTCTGAACTGCCGGGGCGTGACCGGGCCGCTCGTACGCGCCTTCGGCAACGACGAGATCCCCGTCCAGGAAGGCGGTTGAATGCGCAGGCACCGACAAAGTTTCTTGTCTTGACATCTGGCATCGTCGGTGCGAGGGTTGCCGCATGTTGGACGTGGCGGTGATCGACGACCCGGCCGCGGCCGAGGTGTGCATGGACCCGGTGCGGGCCAGGCTGCTCGCCGAGCTGGTCGAGCCCGGCTCGGCGACGATGCTGGCCGGGCGGGTCGGGCTGGCCCGGCAGAAGGTCAACTACCACCTGCGGGAGCTGGAGCGGCACGGCCTGGTCGAGCTGGTCGAGGAGCGGAAGAAGGGCAACGTCACCGAGCGTGTGCTGCGCGCGACCGCGTTGTCGTACGTGATCTCGCCGGCCGTGCTGGGCGCCGTCCAGCCCGACCCGGCCCGCTCCCCGGACCGGTTGTCCGCCCGCTGGCTGCTCGCGCTGGGCGCGAAGCTCGTGCGGGACGTCGGCGCGCTGATCGAGGGCGCCGCCAAGGCCCGCAGGCCGCTGGCGACCTTCGGCCTGGATGCCGAGGTGCGGTTCGCCAGCGCGGCCGACCGCGCCGCCTTCGCGGAGGAGCTCACCGCCACGGTCGCGGCGCTGGTCAGCCGCTACCACGACGAACGGGCGCCCGGCGGCCGCGACCACCGCGTCGTGCTGGCCATGCACCCGAGCTTCAAGACCGATGCCCCGAAGGACGCCTGACATGACGATGCGCGAGTTCGAGATCCGCGACGAGCTCACCCTGGCCGCCACCCCCGACCAGGTGTGGGACGCCATCGCCACCGGTCCCGGGCTGGACTCCTGGTTCATGGGGCGCAGCGAGATCGAGCCGGGGGAGGGCGGCACGAACCGGCTGGAGCTGCCCGGCCACACCCAGGAGTCGACGATCACCGCGTGGGAGCCGGGCCGGCACCTGGCGTTCCGCGGCGACGACCCGGACGGCACGTTCGCGGCGTTCGAGTTCCTGATCGAGGGGCGCGACGGCGGCAGTTCTGTGCTGCGCTGCGTGCACAACGGCACGCTGGTCGACGACTGGGAGGGGCAGTACGAGGGGATGAAGGTGGGCGACGCGATGCATCTGCGCAAATTGGCCGCCTACCTGGCGCACTTCCCGGGCCGCACGTCGAGGTTCAACCTGTTCCTGTTCGGCCCGGCCGTCGCGGACGACAGCAAGGTCTGGCCCACGTTCGCCGATGCCCTGTCCGTCGACGAGATCACCGAGGGCGCGCCCATCCGGCTGAACGTGCCCGGACTGCCGTCCAGCACCGGGACCATCGACTTCCTCACCGCACCTCACTGCGTCGGCGTCCACACACCCAACGGCATCCTGATGCTGATGAAGGGCTACCGGGACATGCTTTTCCTGGAGTACCACGGCTTTTCCGACGACGAGGACCCGAACGAGGCCGAGGCCGCGTACCAGTCGTGGCTGAGTACCGCGTTCGTCTGACGCGTGGGTCGTTCCCAGATTGTCGGTGCTGGGTGAGAGGCTGCCGGGCATGACTGGTTCGGACCCGAAAGCGGTTCTTCGCCGCTATCTGCAGATCGCCCGCGACGCCTTGCTGTGGAAGCTCGAGGGGCTCTCGGAGTACGACATCCGCCGCCCGCTGACGCCGACCGGCACCAACCTGCTGGGGCTGGTCAAACACGTGGCCGGCTGCGAACTGGCGTACTTCGGCGACACCTTCGGGCGGCCGTTCGGTGAGCCGATGCCCTGGCTCGACGATGACGCGGAACCCAACGTGGACATGTGGGCGACCCTCGACGAGTCACGCGAGGACATCGTCGGGCTGTACCGCCGGGTGTGGACGCACTCCGACACGACGATCGACACCCTGCCGCTGGACGCGATCGGTCACGTCCCGCACTGGCCAGATGACCGCAGCGAGGTGACCCTCCACCACATCCTGGTACACATGATCGCCGAGGCCCAGCGGCACGCCGGCCACGCCGACATCGTCCGGGAGCTGATCGACAGCACCGTGGGATTGCGGCAGGACAACGACAACATGCCGCAAACCGACAAAACATGGTGGGAGAACTACAGAAACCACCTCGAGCAGGTAGCCCAGGACGCCTCCCGGAACTGAGGCCCGCCCCTCCTCGGTCATACCGCCACGGTTTACCCGGAATGCACTGCTGTCGTTGGACGACGACCACATGATCGGTGCATACGCTTGGCGCGCATGACAAGGGGAGGATCTATGCGAAGACTGACTGTGCGTGCGGTCGTGGCGGTCATGATGGCGTTCGGGCTGACAGCGGGCCTGGCATCCACGGCATCCGCTTCGTCGTGGACGGGCTACAACGTCGCGGTGTCGGTGGACGGCAAGGTCAGGGGACGGGCGTGGGGCTCGATCGAGTGGATCGACGCGCACCACTTCACCATCCCCGACTACTGGGTGAAGGACGTGTCCTGCGACTCGCACTCCGTGTTCTCGTTCATTGACGTCAGTGGCCTGTGGGCGGGCAAGAAACGGTGGGACAGCAAGGGCTGCGGGTCGATGATCGACTTCGGGCGGGTCAGCGGCTCCGACACCAGCCTCGTCCGGTACATCGGGATCTGGGTGTGCCGCGACGAGCTGATCGACTCCTGTACCCACAAGAATTTCTACAACCCATACGCCTGACGGGTCCTTTCGTGGCGCCGGTGCGGTCGGCGCCGAGCCAGTGTCTGTGTGAATGGCGGCGAATTGAGGATTGGTCACCGAACCGGCGCGTAGTGGGTGCGCCGGTCCGGTGACCAGTTTTTCCGGAGGTCATGCCTGCACAGGAGCTCTCCAGATCCCAGAGCTACCCTTGTGGTATCGGCGGGTCACAGGGCGGATGGGCTCTCGGCGCGGCAGGATGGCGGGTATGACGTTGCCTGCCTTGCCCGAGGAGTCCTTCCAGCGCGTGCTCTGCGTCGTGGCGCACCCCGACGACATGGAGTACGGCACGTCCGCGGCCGTCGCCCGCTGGACCGCGCGTGGTATCGAGGTCGGTTATCTCCTGCTCACCCGGGGCGAGGCCGGTATGCCGAACCCGCCCGAGGAGACGGCCCGGTTGCGCACGGCCGAGCAGCAGGCCGCGTGCGCTGCGGTCGGTGTCAAGAACCTGACGATCCTCGAACACCCGGACGGCATGCTCGTGTACGGCCTGGACCTGCGCCGGGATATCTGTCGGGAGATCCGGCGGTTCAAGCCGGATGTCGTGCTCGGCACCAGCTATGAGG
>CBIMJO010000656.1:0-5979 GCA_966244135.1 uncultured Actinocrispum sp.
TCGGGTGATGAGGACTCCGCGACTGCTCGACGGGCGGCTGAAACTGCGGCACCTGGTGCTGCTGGACGCGTTGCTGCGGCAGGGCAGCGTGGTCGGCGCCGCGGCGGAGCTGCACGTCACCCAGCCGGTGGCCACGCGAGGGCTGCATGAGCTGGAGGAGATCCTCGGCGTGCCGCTGTTCGACCGCGGCCCGCGCGGGATCACGCCGACCGTGTTCGGGACCGCGTTCGCCGAACACGCCCGCGCGGTGCTGGCGCAGCTCAACGAGGCCGGCCGGCACGTGGTCGAGCTGGCCGACGCCGAACGCGGCACGGTGGTCGTCGGCACCCACCTGGCCGGATCGAATGTGCTGCTGCCCAAGGCGATCACCGCGATCAAGCGAGATCGGCCCCATGTCACGGTGATCGTGCGCGAGGCCGCGCCGGAACCGTTGCTGGTGGAGCTGATCGCGGGCCGGCTGGACATGATCGTCGGGCGGCTCACCGCGCCCTCGGACGAACAGGTCGAGCGCCGCAAGCTCTACGACGAGCACGTCGAGCTCGTGGTGCGGCCATCCCATCCGCTCGCCGGGGCGGAGACGACCACCATCGCGGATCTCGGCCGCTACCCGTGGATCCTGCCCGGCGCGGAGACCGTGTTGCGGCGGGAGCTGGAGGAGTTCTTCGCGCGCAACGAGATCCCGTTGCCTGCCGACCGGGTGGAGACCACGTCGTACCTCACCGTGCGCGAACTGGTGCTGGGCAACGACGTCATCGCGGCCCTGCCCAGCCTGATCGCCCGCGACGACCCCCGGCTGACCAGGCTGGCGATCTCGCTCGACCCGATCAGCCACAGCGTCGGGGTGACCCTGCCCGCCCGTACGCCGAGCCCGGCCGCGGCGGCGCTCATCGAGTGCCTGACCGTGGTCGCCGCCCGGATGACCGGTCACTGATGGTCCACTTAGGACAATCCGAGGAAGCGTTCGGCGTTGCCCCGGGTGATCTTCGCGCTGTCGGCGGGGGAGAGGAACTCGCTCTTGCGCACCACCTCGCCGACCGGGCGCTCGCCCAGCGGGTACGGGTAGTCGCTGCCCACCATCACGCGGTTCACCCCCACGGTGTCGACCAGCAGCCGCAGCGCGCGCTCGTCGAACACCACACTGTCCACATGGAACCGCCCCATGTAGTGCGACGGCGGGTACTCCGAGGTGCCGATCACGTCGTGCCGCTGGTGCCAGGCGTTCTCCATCCGGCCCAGCCAGAACGCGAACGAGCCGCCGCCGTGCGCGAAGCAGATCCGCAGCCGGTCGTCGATCTTGTCGAACACCCCGCCCAGCACCAGCGCGAGGATCGAAAGATGCGTCTCCGCGGGCATTCCGGTCAGCCACTGGGCCATCCACCGGTTCACCCGCGGCGAGCTCGGCATGTCCCACGGGTGCACGAACACCGGAACGTCCAGGGAGGCGCAGTGCTGCAGGAAGGTCACCACTCCGGTGCTGTCGAGGTCCAGGTCGCCGACATGGTTGCCGATCTCCACCCCGCGGTGTCCATTCGCGACCGAACGTTCCACCTCGCGGCAGGCGGCATCGGTGTCCTGCAACGGAACCTGGCAGAACGGGAGCAACCGGCCGGACGCGGGCGCGGCGATCTCCAGCGCGAGGTCGTTGAAGATCCTGGACACCGCGGCGGCCCGCGGGCCGGGCAGTCCATAGTGGAAGAACGCGGGCGTGGGGGAGACGACCTGGATGTCCACCCCGTCGGCGTCCATGTCGGCCAGCCGCAGGCCCGCGTCCCAGCAGTTGGCCTGGATACGGCGGAACTCCCGGGAACCGAGCATGATCACGGCGTCCGACTCGGACTCCACCCGCAGCCACGGCGCGTCCGGGCCGACCGTATCGGTCAGATCCGGCCAGCCGGACGGCACGTAGTGGGTGTGGACGTCGATGATGCCCTCGGTCATGGGGTCACCTTCCGCGCGATGGCCTGGATCTCGATCAGCAGGTGCGGGTGGGGCAGCTGGTGCACGGCGACCGTGGTCCGGGCGGGGCCGTCCTCGTCGAAGTACTCAGCGTAGACCTCGTTGTACCCGCCGAAGTCGTTCATGGACACCAGGAAGGTCGTGATCTGCACAACGTCCTCAAGCCCGGCGCCGACCTCCGCGAGGATCGCCCGGATGTTCTCGATGACCGCGCGGGTCTGCTCGCGGATGTCCAGCGAGGCCGTGCCCAGCTCGTCGACCGCGACCCCGGCGAACGTGTTGTCCGGGCGGCGCGAGCTGGTGCCGGACACGAAGATCAGGTCCCCGGCGACCTTCACGTGCGGGAACCGCCCCCGCGGCCGCGCGAGCCCGGCGATCGTGCGTGCTGTCATCGTCCCACTCTCACCCGGCACGCCATGCCGGGCAAATGCGATTCCGGCACGGAGCTATCCCCACGCGGGTATGTCGCCCTATGTCCGGATGGGTATGGCTCGGCCGCGCTTCGGCATTTGTGCGGGCGGTGAGACGGCCTTCACAGTTCTACGGCATCGGAACATCGACCCGGGTAGGAGACATGGACGAGGTAACCGCCCGCGGCCCGGTGCCGCCGAGGAAGATCGCCATCGCGACGCTGACCGGCGCCACGCTGGAATGGTACGACTTCTTCCTGTACGGCACCGCTTCCGCGTTGATCTTCAACAAACAGTTCTTCCCATCCCTGTCGCCCACCGCGGGGACGTTGGCGGCGTTCAGTACGTTCGCGGTGGGCTTCATCGCCAGGCCGTTGGGCGGCTTGGTGTTCGGGCACTTCGGTGACCGGATCGGCCGGAAGATGACGCTGGTGGTGTCGCTGCTGTTGATGGGCATCGGCTCGACGCTGATCGGCGCACTGCCGGGCTTCGCCACAATCGGCGTGTGGGCGCCAATTTTGTTGATACTCCTGCGCGTCATTCAGGGCGTTGGCCTCGGCGGTGAGAACGCGGGCGCGAACCTCCTCGCGATGGAGCATGCCCCTGCGGATCAACGCAACCGGTACGCGGGCTTCCCGCAGATGGGCACTCCCGCGGGGCTGGTGCTGGCGAACGCCGTGTTCTTGCTGACCAGTTCTTTGATGTCTCCGGCGGCTTTCACCGCGTGGGGCTGGCGGATCCCATTCCTGCTCAGCGCCGCCCTGGTGATCGTCGGTCTCGTCATCCGCATGCGTGTCACCGAAACACCATCGTTTACCCACGCTGTGCGGGTGCGGTTCCCGTTGAAGGACGCCTTGAAAGTCGGCCCCAGCCGCCTGATCCTGACTCTGTTGGCCGTGATCGCCAACTCCGCGGTGGCTTACCTGTTCATGGTGTTCAGTTTGTCCTATGGCACAACCAAACTGGGTTTGGACCGCCAGTTCCTCATCCTGACGGTGACCGCGTCGGCGTTGTTGTGGTTCGTCTCGATTCCACTGTGGACCCGCCTGGCCGACCGCAGCGGCCGCCGCACCATGTTCCTCACCGGCTCGGTAGCCCTGTTGATCTGGGCTGCGGTGTTCTTCCCCTTACTGGACACCAAGAACACCGCCGTCGTGGTGCTCGCGATGGTCGGCATGGGCCTGATCGTGCCGGTCACCCACAGCGTTCAAGGCGCGATCGTGGCGGACACCTTCCCCGCCAACGTCCGCTACTCCGGATCCTCTCTCCTGCTGCAGCTGGGCTCCCTGCTTGGCGGCGGCCTCGCCCCACTGATCTCCACCGCGATCGGCACCTCCAGCGGCATCACCACCTACATCGCCCTGGTCTGCGCCGTCAGCCTCCTCAGCGCCATCGCCCTCTTCCGCCTCCGCCCCACCACCCTCGCTGAACCCGCGGTTGCTGCCGCCTGAGTGAATCTGGAGGGGACCTCCACGGCTTGGTATCCGGCGCGGCCCATCTACTGTGAAAACATGGTCTGACCTGCTGGTTCACGTTGGATGGGTTGGGTTGCGGCTGGACGTCAGACGGCCTGGAGACGGCCTGGATAATGATCATGAGGGCCGCTCCAGGCCCTCGTCAGCCCGACGTCGCTCCCGTGATTTCCGCCGTTTCACCACCGACCGCCGCCTTGTCCATGGAGCGGAAATCCAGGTCAATTCGCGTGCCCGAGCGGCACCAATCCCCAATTGTTTGCGGACAGTCTCCGAGGACGCGGGCCGTCCGTGCTGTACCCAGTGTCGCTCGTTGACGCGGATTGCGTCGTCCAGCTGATCGGCGGATATGCCATCCGCCGGCTCGGAGGGCGCTGGCAGGTCCACGACCGGCTCTCCTGGTTCGTTCGTGAGTTCATCGACGGCCTGACATGCCTTGTGCGCGAATGGCGCGGTGTTGAGCATCCACAAGAGGTCGGCTGGCGCCGCTCGCCGCCAGTGAGGACCAAAATGGTTACGCAGCTGGATATGAGCCCTGCGGAGTCGCGCTTTCATGTCGAGTACATCGCGATAACTGGTGATCTGCCAGAGGACCATTCGCCGCCAGAGCAGGAACGTTCGCCATGGGGAGAGAATCCACCGCCCGAAAGGGATTCGGTCACGCACTGTTCCTGCTGCGATACCGATACGTCGTAACAGGACAGTGCGGGCCGCTTCCACCATCACCAACAACATCAGCGGCGCGGCCGCATGCAATCCAATCGCCAAGGGACTCGGCCAGCCCGCAGAGACGTTCGCGGCTACCGTTCCCGTGGTGAGCAGCCGGGCGAATTGCCGAAACCAACCAACGGCATTGCCGGTCCACGCGAGAACGAGGTCCAGTACCACAACACCCATGAGACCACCGTCGATCCCGATGGGAACCAATTCAGGCAGCGGCATGCCTTCGCAGGGATCCAGTCTCCGGTGAAAGCCTGTGGCAGGCCAGCGACCTCACCCGTCGCCTACTCGCACAACGGGAGATCGTCGAGGCCGACAGTGTGCGCTTCCGCTGCGAGGCCACTCGTTTGGCGGTCGGCGACCGGCTCCTCACGGTCCGGACCGGGGTCGCCGAGGAGTTCCTGTCTTTCACCGCCGCCTACCGCTCCGAGAACTCGACAGGGCGACGTGCCGCCTACCGGCAGCGTCGCTCCAGGCTCTCCTTGACGGTGGGCAGAATTCGTAGTGCGTCGAGTAAGCCGCGCCTGGTGCGGTGTAAGACTTCGGTCCAGTCCTTGCCGTGGAATTCGGTGGGGTGGATCTGCATCGAGCGTAGGTAGCGGAGGGAGAAGCTGACGTCAGCCTGGTCAGCGGCGAAACCGCACGCCGTACTCGCCGTTCGAATCAGCCGCACGTGGAGGCCGTGATCAGGCTTGCTAGAGCTATTTCCGAGGAGCCTCGGCTGCTTCCGTGCGCAAGTGTCTCCCAGCCCGATCGAGACAAGCGTGATCATCGAGCACTGCAAGGGCTCGAACGTCGCCCTGGAGCACGAGATCCGAGCGCTGCGAAATCGGCTGTTGCAATGATTGCGATCCGGCAGCCCCGACCGGCTGGACCTCGGCGTGCAACTGGCCGCCTTCCGCATCGTGCAGGAGGCCCTGACCAACGCCCTCAAGCACGCCGGCTCGCGCACCACCGTCGACTTGAGCCTGGCGGCCGACTCCTGCCAGGTCCACATCGTCGTGCACGACAGCGGCCCGCCCGACGACGAACCCGCGCCGGCGGCCAACCGGCTTGAGCGCCGTTTTAACAGTCGTTTCAGGTTCGCTCGGTATGAAGTAGGCATCGCCGGCGACGCGGGTCTCGGCCTCGCCGGCATGGCCGAACGCGCCGCGCTCCACGGCGGCACGGACGGCGGCTGGACCGTCTACACGACCCTGAAAGGCAACCATTCATGATCACTGTGCTCGTGGTGGACGCCCAGCCGCTGCAGCGCTTCGGGTTTCGCATGCTGCTGGAGAGCACCCCCGACACCGAGATCGTCGGCGAGGCCGAGAACGGCGCCGAGGCCGTTCGGTGGACCACCAAGCTGCATCCCGACGTGGTGCTGATGGACATCCGCATGCCGGGCGTCGACGGGATCGAGGCCACCCGGCGCATCG
>CBIMJO010000657.1:0-5976 GCA_966244135.1 uncultured Actinocrispum sp.
GCCACGTCGGCCGGCAGGATCCCGGCCAGCACGTGCAACAGCGTGGACTTCCCGGACCCCGACGGCCCGACGATCGCGACCACCTCGCCGGCACGGATCGTGATGTCCACCCCGGCCAGCGCGGTCACGTCGCCGTAGCGCTTGACCACCCCTCGCCCGGCCAGAATCGGCTCAGTCACCTTGACTCCTCCTCGTTTCGGATGACGAGGAGGAGACTGCCCGTCCGGCCAGTGTGGACGCTTCGGCCGCGGGGCCACAGCTGGATCGGCCGGATGACCGATGGGGCATCGGTCATCCGGCCAATGAGCCTGGTGGCTAGATGTGCGGGCGGTCCAGCTCGACGACCCGCCCGTTCAATGGCTGCACCTCACGGGCGTTGCCACTGCTGAACAACGACTGGAAGCGCGCGATGGTGCCCGGGGACACGGTCTTGAGGCCGGTGAGGAACCACTGCACGTCCTCGGAGAAGGGCGCGGTGGTCAGCGAGCCGTCGTAGCGCGCGACGGTCCTGCGATCAGGCGGAAGCAGTTCGCCGAGGTCGACCTTGGGCAGCTGCACGGACTCGCCGCACTCCGGCGCCAGCTTGGCCAGGACCTTGTCGACCGCCGAGCGCGGGCCGGGGATGAGCGGCACGCCGATCACCAGCAGGCGGCCGGCGGCGCTGCGGTGCACGAGGTGCAGCTCCAGCGGGGTCGACCGGCCTTCGAAGCGGTGCTCGGACGGGGTGTGGAAGTGGAACTGGATCAGGTCGTAGCGGGTGCCGCTGAGAGTCACGTAACCGGCGCCCGCCGGGACGATGCCCTCCTCGGTCTCCTCGTGGTTGCGCGTGGTGCAGCCGGCCGGGTCGTTCTGGTCCTTGCGGATGTACTCCAGCTCGACATCGGTGGTGCGGTACGAGATGCGCAGCTGCGGCAGGCCCGGGTCGACGCGGACGGACTCGCGCGTGATGTTGATCGGGCTCTGGTGCGGTAACTGGGTCTGCGCGGCGGGGGCCGCGAGGACCGCGAAAGCCAGGGATAACGGGACAAGGACGGCGATAGCGCCTCTTCTGACCATATCGCCGAATCTTGGCGGCCATCGTAGACTGTATACAACCTACGAAAGTTGCGAACCGGACATCGCCTTCGGCACACTCCGTGGCAAGAACCCGCCACACAGTGTTCGCCCCACGCCGTGTCTCACGTTCGGCCGGGGTGTGTCTCACGTTCGGCCGCGGGTCAGGGCGGGCTGTAGATGCCGCGCACCCGGAAGTCCGTCAGATGGCGGCGGTCGACCACGATCCGGATGTACCCACGGTCGTGCGCACCTCGGTGGCGGCCCACCACGAACACGCTCTCACCGCCGTCGCCCCAGATGACGGGCAGGACCCAGACCTTGGCGCCTGGGGCGAAGTGCTTCAGGCCTTGCCGCACCTCTTGGCCACTGAAGCCACCCGTACCTAGCCCACGTGCGACATACGGGGGAGGAACGTGAGCCACGGCGCGGACGAACGTGAGACACGCGGGTCAGCAGTGGTTGATGGAGTGTTCTACGAGGTCGAGGAAGCTGTGGGCGAGCAGGTCGTTCGAGGTTCGGCGGCGGGCTTCCTCCACTGATGTGAGGCAGGAGCGCAGTTCGTATCCGTCGATGTCGCTCCAGCTCTCGCTGGTCCGGGAGTGCGCCGTGCCGGTGTAGATCAGCTGCAGGAACACCGGGTAGGGGTGCGGGTCCTTGGGGCGCTGGGGGCTCAGGTGTTCCAGCCGCAGCCAGCCGAGCGGGCGCAGGCTGTCGCGGTCGAGGTGCCAGCCGGTCTCCTCGTGCACCTCACGGCACACGGTGTCGGCATAGGTCTCCCCCGGCTCCCGGCGGCCGCCGGGCAGCGGCTGCACGCCGTCGCGGTTCTCGCACAACACGATCTGCGAACCGACGCGGACAACGCACCGTACCGAACTGACCAGCTCGGTACGGATCTCGTCGAACGTGTCCGTGCCATAGGCCGTGACACGTAAGGGCATGGTGCCGTAGTCCCAAGCGGTGGCACCGGTGGCTAACCAGTTCATGGCACCCGGGTCAGTTGCTCGTTCATGATCAGGAAGGCGCCCAGGCCGTGGAAGTCGTTCCTGAGCCGCGGGCGGTTCAGGTAGTAGCTCAGCGTGCCGGGGCTGGTGCCGTCGCAGATGTCCACCAGGTTCGTGCGGCCGTCGGCGCCCAGGGAGATCTTCCCCAGTACACCTTGATATCCCTTGGTGGCAATGGGTTTGAACGACGGGTCCAGGTACCCTCGCTCGACCCCACGCGACAACATGTATGTGAACATAGAAGACGCCGACGTCTCCGTCCAGTTCCCAGTTGTGCTGCCGCGGTCCACCACCTGGAACCAGCGCCCGGTGGCCGCGTCCTGGAACCGCTGGAAACCGCCGGCCAGGTGCCGCACGATGTCGATCATCGCCTGGCGGCGGACGTGGTTCGCGGGCAGGACCTCGAGGATGTCGATGGCCGACATGCCGAACCAGCCGATCGCACGCGCCCAGTGGAAGTCCGAGCAGTGGTCCGTGCCGGTCGCCCAGGAGGAGGACCCGTCCACGTCGTAGGCGTGCAGGATCAGGCCGTTGCTGGTGCGCAGGTGGTTGAAGTACGCGACCATGTTGCGGGTCGACTCGTCGAACCCGTAGGTCTGGTTGTACTGCTTGGCGTAGTTGGCGATGAACGGCTGTGCCATGTAGACACCGTCGGCCCACAGCTGGTCCACGAACCCGGTGTTGTGGATCATCCCGCCGTCGGGCGTGCGTGGGTAAGTGTTGAACCGGTTGCGGATCTTGTCCGCGGCCGTCTTGTAGCGCTGCTGGCCGGTCTCGGTGTGCAGGATCGGCAGCAGCACGCCGGAGCGCATCGCGTCCAGGTTGTTGAAGCTGTTGTTGATGTTGCCGTTGCCGTCGACGAACCGGTCCACCCACGCCTTGACGAAGTCGAAGTAGGCGCGGGTGCCGGTCCGCTTGTACACCAGGTACTGGCCGTAAAGGTATAGACCACGGGTGTAGTCCCAGCCGCCCAGGGTCGCGGGCGTGAACCGGGCCATGGTGGAGCGCACCACCTCGACCGACCAGTCGGTCGCGGCGAGCGCCCTGCCCGCGGTCACGGGCAGGGCCAGTGCCGCCCCGGCGGTGCCGAGCAGCACAGAACGACGTGTGGGCAAGAGATCCTCCGAGCGGCGTTGACGGTGGACCAGACCAATGGAGTAGACACCGGCTCCGGTCACCGAGTCAATTTCCCGCTCAGAGGAACAACTTCCGCACTAGAAGCCGGCTGTGACCCTCGTGAAGTCCCAATCGGACTGTGCGATGCCACTGCAGTTGGACACCACGCCGCCGCCCGGGCAGCCGCGGTCGCGGTTGACCGACCAGAACGCCAGCCGGCCGAGGCCGTGTGACTTGGCGTAGTCCCGGATCTGCGTCCAGGTCGCGACCGTGGTCATCTCCTGCTGGTCGGACAGGCCGTTCATGCCGGAGATGCCCATGTGGCTGTAGGCCTGGGCGTCGCTCCAGCCGAACGACGACTTCAGCTTGTTCTTCAGGCCCTCCGCGGCGTTCACCGTGTCGGAGCCGATGTTCCCGCTGCCGAAGTCGAACGGCATGATCGTGAAGATGTCGATGTTCGCGCCCAGCGCACGGGCCTGGTCGATCAGCCGGTTGCCGTAGAAGGTCGGGCCGGTCGTGCTCGTGCCGAAGGTGACGATGGTCTGGATGCCGGGGTTGTTCTGCTTGACGATCTTCAACGCGTTCAGGATCCGGTCCTGCACGGTCTCGTTCTCGAACTCGTCGGAGTTCTCGATGTCGATGTCGATCGCCTTGAGCCCGTAAGCGTTGATCACCTGCTGGTAGGCGCCGGCCAGGGCCTGCGGGGTGCCGCAGTTCGGGCCGAGCTTGTTGCCGCTCCAGCCACCGAACGACGGGACCACGTCGCCGCCGGCGGACCGGATCTGCGAGATCGAGGTGGCGTCCACGCTGCCCTGCAACGGCCGCGCGCCGTCCCACGCCGGGGCGCAGCCGCCGGACGAGAGCACGAAGGCCATCGTGAACCACTTGATACCAGTGGCGTTCATGACCGTCGCCGGGTTCGGCGGGTTGCCCCAGCCGTTGTAGATGTACGGCGCGGCACGGCCGCCGCCGGTCGGGCAGCCGGTCGTGGTTCCGGTGACCGCCGAGGTCAAGCCGGACTCACCGATGCTGTTGTACGCGGCCACGGCATAGGTGTGCGACTGGCAGGTGCCCAGGCCGGAGATGGTGGCCGAGGTTCCGGTCACCGTCGCGCGCACGGAAGTGCCTTCGTAGACCCGATATCCGGTCACGGTTCCGCTGGATGCGCCCCACGACAAGGAAATGCTGGAATTGGTGGAGCCGGTGACGTTGGCCGAGCCCGGAACTCCCGGCGCGCCCGGAGTGGTCGGACCACCGTCACAGCCGCCGCCGTTGAGCCGGCAGTTCTGGATCCCGCCGAAGTTCCCCGGGCTGCCGTTGAAGCCGAACGACGCACTGGCGCCGACGGCCAGCGGACCGGCCCAGCCGGGCGGCGTGAACGTGTAGTGCTGGCCGCTGTTGGTGCGGGTGGCATCCCATGAGGTGGTGATCTGGGAGCCGGACGGCATGTCGAACTCGACCGTCCAGGTGGATAACGTCGTTGTGCCACCGTTGGTCACGGTGACCTTGCCTTCGAAACCGCTGCCCCAGTCGGACACCTTGACGAAGGTCGCGGTGACACCGTTGGCGGCGCTGGATTGTGCGGGTACGAACGTGACGGCCGCCAAAGCAGCGACCGCGGCCGTGAAGAGATGTCTGGTACGCATGGAAATGCTCCTTACACAGGGCAGGGCGGAGCGTTCCGTTGAACGGGAGGTTCACGTACCTGAAAGAATGGCTTAGACCATTCCGCCTGGTCAATACCCCAGGCTGACAGTGGTACGGCAGACGTCCAGCACCGGTTCGGCGTACCGCGCGGCCGGGCTGTGGTGCTCCAGCTCCGCGTACCCCCCGTAGTGACCGTCGTCCTCGAACACCTGGACCGCGTCGCCCTGCCCGGAGCGGTCGGCGCCCAGCGGATGGTCGCAGTAGCGACGATCCGGATGAACCTCGATGGCCCGCTCGATCGTCAGCCCGTCATGGACGTAACGCATCGGGCCCGCCACGACGTCCGGCTGGATCCCGATCTTGGCCATGAACTGCCCTGGCAGCTCGGCACAAGCGCGGTGGTCACGGACGGTGAACCGGCGGGCGTCGAACGGCCGGAGATAGTCGCGATAGGCCCACTCTCCCGCCAGGTCCAGACGCAAATGCCCGCCGGTTGGCACCTGCAGCACGCTCCATGCGCTGACCTCCTGCTCCGGCGGCCCGGCGGCGATCTCGACGCGGGTGTGCACCTCGTAGACGACGCGATAGGAGTCGGCGTACTTCAGGTACACGTCGCGTCCAATGTGGACCTGCGTGGTGGAACCATTGGTGCGGTGGGAAAGCACGGGATCGGCGGCGTAGCAGGCGTGTCCCATCGCCAGGCTGATCGTGCGCCACTCCCCCGGGTCGATCTGCGCCGGGACCAGGTGTCTGCTCAAATCGCCGGGATCGTCGGCAGCCCAGAACCAGTCGCGTTCCGGGCCGAGCCACAGCCGGTCGCCGCCGACGTTCCAGTCCGGGGCGTCCGGCGCGGCCCAGAACGCGTCCCTGCCGCCGAGGGACACCTGCAGGACGCGGCCGGGCACGAGATCCATCCGGCCGCCGGCCCATTCCCAGATCACTTGACCGCCCCGACCGCCAGACCCGACACGAAGTGCTTCTGGAACCGCAGGAACACCGCGACCGTGGGGATGGCCGCGATCACCGAGCCGGCCGCGATCACGGTCCACATCGACCCGTACTGTCCTTGCAGGCCGAGCAAAGCCGGGGTGACCGGCATCTGCGTGCCGGTCTTGAGCACGGTCCAGGCAAGCGAGAGGCCGAGGATGGCCGAGAA
>CBIMJO010000658.1:0-5975 GCA_966244135.1 uncultured Actinocrispum sp.
TGTCCTCCTTGCGCGATCCGGACGGCAGGCCACTGCGAGTCACGAAAGCGTTGCGCGAGGCGGGTTTCCAGTACGCGCGTCACCGGATCCGGCGGCAGGGCCCGGCGGAGGTCGCGTTCCCGTTCACCTATCTTGGCGCCGACCTGAAAGCGGGCCCGAACTACACCGGCCAGCCCGCCGTGCACTCCTGCTACAACAGCCAGGGGTAGCGTTTTCCCAGCCGCCGCTGGCGAAGCACCACTCCGGGCACGAACAACGCCAGGCCGATCGAGATGCCGGTGATCGGATCCGTGGTCGCGAAACTCCATGCCTGCACGTGCGTCGCGGCGAGGATGGCCGAGACGCCGTAGGTGATCGTGGCCAGGCCACCGATGATCAGCAGCACCCGTTCCATGATCCGTTCGCCCGGGCTGGCCGGGCGAGTGGCGCGATACCAGGACAACGCCCACACGTTCGGCAGTCCCAGCCTGCGCTTGCGCATCCGCGCGCCGATCAGGATGAACAGCAGCCCGAACCCGATGCCGAACGCGATGTCCGCACGCGGGTTCTTGGAAACGGCGTCGGACAGCGCGAAACCGAGCAGCATGAAGCCGAACGCGATCAGCGCGCCCTCGCTCATCCGCCGGGCCGGGGTGTCCCAGAACTTCACCCGCACCGTCGGCGGTTCGTACGCCATGGGTGGCGGCGGGAGCGGCGGTGACAGCATCGGCTGCGGCACCGGGCTTGGCATGCTGACCGGAGGCGGCTGGTGCGCGATGGACACCGAAGGGCGTTGCGGGGTGGACATCAGGTCGCGGAACGGGCGCGTCGGGTCCATCGGGATCAGCGGGCCGTTCGACGGCGGCGGCAGCAGCGAGATCATCACGTCGTAGACCTCGCGCGCGCTCGCCGGGCGTTCCCGCGGGTCCTTGGCCAGCAGCCGGGTCACCAGGTGGCCCATCCGCGGGTCGACCTCGGGCCGGATCTCGTGCACCGGCATCGGGATCTCGGAGTAGTGCCGGTGCATGATCGCCAGCGCCGTACTCGCCTCGAACACGTGCCGGCCGGTGATCAGCTCGTAGAGCACGCAGCCCAGCGAGTAGAGGTCGCTGCTGGGGCTGGAGACGCCGTGCATGGCCTGCTCGGGCGCCATGTACGCGGGCGTGCCGACGGCCTCGGAGGTGCGGGTGATCCGGGTCAGGTCGGCGTCCCTCAGTACCGCGATCCCGAAGTCCAGCACCTTGATCTCGCCGGAGTGGGTGATCATCACGTTGCGTGGCTTGAGGTCCCGGTGCACCAGCCCGGCGTCGTGCGCGGCGCCCAGGATGGACGAGATCTGCGCGCCGATCGCGGCCACCCAGCCCAGCGGGACGGGCTCGTTCTCGGCGGAGAACTCGGCCAGGTCGGCCCCGCCGATCAGCTGCATGACCAGGTAGAGGTCGTCCTTGTCGGTGCCGGTGTCGTAGACCGCGGGGACGCCGGGGTTCTCCAGCCGCGCGGTCAGCCGGGCCTCCCGGGCGAACCGGCTGATCAACGCCTCGACGTCGGACCCGGCGGGTAACGAGCTGGGCCGTAACAGCTTGACCGCGACGTCGCGGTCCAGGCGGGTGTCGCGGCCGAGCCAGACCTCGCCCATGCCGCCCCGGCCGAGCGGGCGGACCAGCTCGTACCGGCCGCCGACCACCCGGTCGACCATGTCGTCGCTCCTCTACCGCGGATGCCTCGGCGGCGCCACCAGCCCGTCCACCAATCCGTCCACTGTGGCCTGGACGACCTGGTTCGCCACCGCGCCGGCCTGGGCCAGTGCGGTAGAGAAGGTACCGAGAGCCGAGAACACCGCCGCATACCGGTACTGCTCGGCGAGCGGCATCCGCGGGATCTCGCAGCGCCGCACGTCCAGCCGGGCGGCCGCGGACAGGTGCGTGCTGGCCTGCCGGGAGTTGGCCGAGCCGGTCAGGAACCCGGCCAGGAACCAGGGATCGAGCACGTCACGGTTGGGGCGCAACAGGCACAGGCCGCGGCCGAGGACCGCTCCGGCGTCGTTGATCACACGCGCGACCAGGCGGTGCCCGGCTGTCGGCAGGACGACGTCGCCTGGCTCCACCCGGACCGCGTCACCGGCCAATTGGCGTGACATCCGGCGGGTGGGCGGTCGGTCGGCGAGCACGTCGGACAGGTCGAGCACCGGCACGGTCTCCCCAGGCGACTCACCGGCGGGGGCGTCGGACTGTTTGAGGTGCAGCGCCCCGGTCTTGATCAACTCGGCCACGGTTGTCAGCACCCGGCGTTGCTGCGGCTGCCCGGTCCAGTCGAGAGTGGGCAACATCGGAACGAGAGCAGCCAGTCGTGAACTCAGTTCACGGTGCCCGGCGAGCAGCTTCTCGGCAGTGTCCGGGGCGGCCGAGACCGGCAGATTGCGCGCGGGGGTCAGGTCGACCTCCTCGCCCAGCAGCTCCAGGGCCGGAATGGACCGGGCCACTCCCGGCCGGGCGTCCACCACCTGGGCCTGGTCGAACGTCCGCCAGGCGCCCACCACCAGGTCCGTCGCCTGGTCCCACTCGCTCGCGGTCGCCTCGATGACCAGCAGGTTGTGCTCCGCGGCGGGGCCTGGTCTCCGCAACAGCCACAGGTGCACCGGGCCGGGCAACGCGATCACCGCCCGCAGCGCCCCCCGGCGCAGCAACTCGGCCCGGATCCGCCGCCCCGACCTGCGCGAAGCCACCGACGGCGGCATCAGGATCGCGACCAGCCCGCCGGGCCGGACATGTGCGAGCGCGTGCTGCACCCACGCCAGCTCCGACTCCATCCGCGGCGGGATGCCGTACTCCCAGCGCTCGTCGTGCAGGAGTTCCTCGTGCCCCCATTGGCGTTCACCCACCGGTGGATCGCATACCACCGTATCCACCTGCCGGCCTCGGAAACTGTCGTTGAGCAGGGAATCCGCGGCGGTCAGCTCAACCTGGACGCCCCTCAGTGCGAGCCGGACCTCGGCCAGGCCCGCGAGACCCGGGTCGATCTCCTGGCCCAGGCACTGGGCACCCTGCCTGGCGACCGTGGCCAGCAGCGAACCGGCGCCGCAGGCCGGGTCCAGCACGACCCCCGCCCGCACGTCGGCGAGCTGGGCGATCAGCCGGGCGGCCTCCAGCGGGGTGACGGCCATCCACCGGGCGTTGGCCTGCGCGAACCGTTCCCACAGGGCCTCGGCCGTGGCCAGGGCACCGTGCTCCTTCGCGACCGCGGCAACCTCGCGGACCAGCGCCGCCGGGAGTACCTCATGGTCGCTGCCCTGTCGCAACGAGCCTTGACCAGCATCCGCGCCATGGCGCGATGAGCCCGGGTCGCTGCCCGGCCACCCGGAACCTTGGCCCGGGGCCATGCCCGCCACGCTCTGCTCCACGCCTGGGCGCAGCGAGCCCGGGTCACCGCCCGGCCGCACGGAACCTTGGCCACCTGCCACGCCCTGCCCCGAGCCTCCATGCACCGAACCCGGGTCACCGTGCCGCGAGGAGCCTGCGGCCTGGCCCGGACCGGGGCCTTGCTGGAGCGAGCCCTGGTCCGTGGCCTGGCGGAGCAGGTACCGGCCGATCGCGGCCAGGATGTCCGCGGGTTCCTGGTCGCCGCGGTGGGCCTCGACCAGTTGCCACAGCCGTTCCCACGGCGAGGAAGCCTGGAGTTTGCCCTGGTCACGGAGCCAGCGCTCGACCTCGGCGAGGGTGAACAGGGGGCTGTTCGGCGTGCCGCCGACAGGGGCCGGGAAGTCCTCGTAGCGCCGCCGCCAGTTGCTCACCGCGGCCCGGCCGACCCCGGCCAGCCGGGCGATGTCCGCCGCTGTGACGGCAGCCTCGTTGGACACTCCGCCCCCTTCCTTCCGTGTTCACACGCTTGGGCAGTGGAAACATACCCTATCACAGAAATGCTTGTTGACAGAGTTCACACGGTCGTGGTCAGATTTCGCCGCAACAGCGAGGCGAGAGGTAGGGGCGATGTTCAAGGTTGCTTGTCTGCGGTTCGGGGTCCTCGGCCCGCTGGCCGTGATGACCCGGGAGGGCGCGCCGGTCTCGTTGCGCGGCAACAGGCTGCCCGCGTTGTTGAGCGAGCTGCTGTTCAACGCCAACCGGGCGGTGTCGATCGGCCGGCTGGTGGAGGTGCTGTGGGGCGACGAGCCGCCCAAGTCGTACGTGTCGAACCTGCACACCTACATCTCGCGGCTGCGGGAGCGGCTGGACGGCGTCCCGATCGACCTGGTGCCCGGCGGGTACCGGATCGGTGTGGACACCGAGGAGCTCGACCTGCTGGTGTTCCGGGCCGAGGCACAGGCCGGCCGCGAGACGGCCGACCCGGCGGGCGCCGCCGCGCACTTCCGCCGCGCGCTGGACCAGTGGCGCGGCACCGACTTCCACCAGCCGCATCTCGAACTGGAGGCGGTCCGGCTGGAGGCCGAGCGGATCATGGTCGTCGAGGAGTGGGTGGACGCCTCGCTGGCCGCCGGGCACGCCGCCGCGGTGATCGGCGAGCTTGAGGCGTTCGTGCGGCTCTACCCGTTACGCGAGCGGTTCGCCGCGCAGCTGATGGAGGCGCTGACCAGGTGCGGCCGCCGCGCAGAGGCATTGGCCGTCTACCAACGGACCCGCGGTGAACTGGTGGACCAGCTGGGCATCGAGCCCGGGCCGCAGCTGCGGGCGTTGCAGGCCCGCATCCTCGGATAACGGATCGACAACACTGGCATAGTCGTGATCATGCGACTAGCGGGGGATTTCAACTACGAGACGCACGGGCAGCACTACTCGAGCATCCGCCGTCCCGACCCACGGATCGCCGCGTACCTCCACGCCGCTCTGGGCGACGCGAAGACCGTCATCAACGTGGGCGCGGGCGCCGGGAACTACGAGCCCGAAGACCGTGACGTGACGCCGATCGAGCCGTCCGCGTCGATGCGGTCCCAGCGCCCTTCCCGCCTGGCCCCGGCGATCGACGCCATCGCAGGCGAACTTCCCTTCCCGGACAACAGTTTCGACGCCGCCATGGCGGTGCTGACCGTGCACCACTGGCCGGACGCCGACCAAGGCCTGCGCGAGATGCGCCGGGTCAGCCGTGGCCCGGTCGTCGTGCTGACGTTCGACGGCGATCTGGTGAACCGGTTGTGGCTCAACGACTACGCGCCCGATCTGTTCGCCGCGGAGGCTCGCCGCTACCCGGCGATCCGGCATTTCCAGGCCGTTCTCGGCGGGACGAGCACAGTCACGCCGGTGCCGGTCCCGGTCGACTGCACGGACGGGTTCACCGAGGCCTTTTACGCGCGCCCGGCGATGTTCCTCGACCCGGCGGTGCGGGCGAGCCAGTCCGCGTGGGGGTTCATCTCCCCCGCCGTGGTCGAACGCGGCATGGCGGATCTGCGGCGGGATTTGGAAAACGGCGAATGGCACCGCAAGTACGGTGCCATCGCGAGCCATTCCTCCTACGAGGGTGCGGTCAGGCTGGTTGCAGCTCTGCCGTAGCCGGGGTGGCGCGGTGCCGGTAGGCGTACGCGAATGCCAGGCCCAGCAACGCGATCAGCGCGCCCGTCACCGGAAGTGCCGTCACACCGGCGTTGTCGAGCACCGCACCGCCGAGCGCGGACCCGGCCGCGACGCCGATGTAGATCGCCGACCCGTTCAGGCCCATTGCCACGGTCGGCACGTCCGGCGCGATCGTGAACAGGCGGTGCTGCTGGGGAACCATCAGCATGCCGCCGAACGCGCCGACGGCTATCGCGATCACGATCGTGGTCAACAACGTCTGCGCTGCTGCGATCAGCAGTGCCATGGTGATCGCCGTGCCGGCCAAGGAAAGCATGCGGACGCGGTCGGTGCCGAACTTGTCCGTCCACCGGCCCGCGAAGTGGTTGCCCGCGACCGGGCCGACGCAATAACCGACGAGCACCCAGGACAGGACGGCGCCGACCGCCGACGGCGCGACCACCAACGGCAGGTACACGAAGACCGTCAGCACGGCCATGA
>CBIMJO010000659.1:0-5973 GCA_966244135.1 uncultured Actinocrispum sp.
AGGCCGCTCGTGCTGGGTTCACTTCTGTGGCGCGATGAAAATCCTCGTGCGGCAGACGAATATTTGGCGGACCAAGCAACTTCCGCCAGGCGCGCGGGCAGGCGGGGACGGCAACCTTCGCCAAAGTCTGAGCGGACACATGAGCAGGCGCTTCGCTTGCGACAGGCTGCGGGCGACCGGCCACAGCGTTCCTACATGCTGCTTACCTGATATTGCGACAGCTGCCACGGCGCCCGGGCGAGAGTTCGCGATATCCGTGAAGTTGGCGCGTGGAGTCCGTCGCGCGAGCAGAGTCGCGTTGCTTGGCGGGCCTGGCTACTTTCCGGAGAGTTGACGGATCGGCGGGCACACGGCGGCTTTCGGGTGGCCGCTCCCGTGTTGTGGAGTTCTTGGAATTGGCGGAATCCCTGCGGCAAGTGGGTTGCGCGGGAGTGGGGACAAGACCGTGGGACGGGACCGCGAGAGGGGACCGTGAGCCAGGCCTGGACTCGATCGTGGGGCGAGACGGCAGGATGGGGGCAGGGAGGGAGGAACCTTCCGGTGGCGGCGGGCTTGTTCGGTGGGGGTGGGTGACGGCAGGGTTTGTGTTATGACAGAGGGAATCGCACATCAGCGGGTGAGCATGCCGGGACGGGTCAAGGGTGTTCTAGCGGTTCTGATCTTCCAGATGCTGGCGAACGGGTTCTTGGGGTTTCTGGTCCTGGACGCGTTGAGCGACCTGGAAAGTCACGGGGCGAAGGCGACGAACGCGGGCCTGGCGTACTTCCTGGGATACCTGTCGTTCGCGGTGGCGGCAACGCTCCTGGCGTGTGTGGTGCTGACGCCGAAACGGTTCTCGTGGATCCGTCCGACGGTGATCACCATCGAGGTGATCGCCATCATCAGCAGCGTGATCAACCTGATCAGCGGTCAGCTCACCGCGGTGATCGGCTTTCTGCTCGCGGCGGGAGTGATCAACCTGCTCAACCGTGCCGACGTCCGCGACTGGTACGACCACTGAAATTCCGGCCCAGCCATGAACCGGGCAAGCACAACAACATCCCGACCCAACCCACCAAACACACCAGATCCGGCGCACCCCAATTCCTTGGGGCACGCCGGATCCGCGCATACGGCCACATGGACTCGCCCAACGCAAGGCACAGACACGGGCAAAGCTGCGGGCACGGGCACAGCCGCGACCACGAACAGGCACGAGCAGGCGCCGCACGCACGGGCAGAGCCACGGGCCAGGCTCGGGCCCTGGGACGGCGACAGGGACGGGCACAGCCGCAGCCGCAGGCGCGGCTACAGCTACGGATACAGCACGGGGCACGGGGCACGGGGCACGAGCGCAGGCGCAGGCGCAGGGACTGTCAAACGAGCGGCTCTGTCCCGCTCGTTTGACAGTCTCCAGGCGCAGCCGCAAGTGCAGGTGCAGCTGCGCTCATACGGCGCAGGCGCGTGGGTGCGGGTGCGGGTGCGGGTGGAGGATCCTCCTGCGACGACCCGCTCGGCACCGCACATGAGCGGGCGCCGAGGTCGTGCAGTTGTTCCTGGCCGGTCCGCAGTCCTGGAAGACATCGGCCGATGTCTTCAGCACGCGAGGGGTGGAAGCGCATCCCACACACACTCACAACGAGTGGACGTGAGCCACGTCAGGGAATCGTGACGCACGAACATGCGGAGTCGGTAACCCGCCCGTAAGCGCGCAATGCCGCTCGTGTGGCCGATCATCAGTGGTGGGAGCGCTGGGAATGGGGTGGGATTTCACCGGCCTGCTCGTCTCAGGTCGTCGGGAGGGCGGTGATGCGGGTGTTGATCCGCAGTTCCGGTTCCGGTTGCGGAGATGGCAGGTGGCGATTCGGTTAGTGGCGGCGTGGGGCTGGATGTGTTGGGGTGCGCGGGTGTTGCTCGCTGGTGGGCCAGGAGTTGGGGGCGTGCTTGTATATGGGGCGCGCTGGGTGCCGGCGGCCAGCGCGCCCGTGGTGTGGTGTTGGGGTTTTGTTGGGGGTTAAGGCATGGGTGTCCTGGTGGTTGGTTTGGTGAGGTGGTCCGGTCGGGTCAGAGTTGGTGCCGGTTCGGTTTGGCCTCAGGTGGGCAGTCGTCGCGGGCGTGGCCTCGGGCGATGGCGCCGGCGAGGCCTTCGGGTGAGAGGCCCAGGTCCATGGACTGGCGGAGCAGCACGGACAGGGGGTGGTTCCGGTCGGCGTCGAGGGCAGCATCGATCGCGACACCAGCAAGAGCGCCGTTGCCGCGCAGGAACGCGGTTGCGGCGAGCAGACCTGCGGCCTCGGCCCGATACGGTGACGGTGTCGCGCGCGTGAGGTCGAGCCAGAGGTCCTGCACCGCCTGCCCGAGCTGGACCACCTCCGGCTCGAGGCAGGAATCGCGCACTTCCTCGTGCACCAACGCCACAGTGAGATCGACGATCCGGTCCTCGTCGAGCCCGCGCCGTCCCTCCCGGACGTCCGCGATCACCGCGTCGACCAGCCGTTGCGCGTATGTGGGGTCGGGGCACTGGCTCAGGGCCATGGCGATCCGCTCGGCCCGGGCGGACAGCATGCGGGAGTCGATGGGTTCCAGGGTCGCGCGCATCTCCGCTCTGCTCCGGTAGGTGGTCGCGCCCTGGGCCACTGTCATCGCGGCCAGCTCGGTCGCGTTGGGATCGGGCACCGTGCCACTGCACTCCATGGCGTCGTAACACCACCAGGGCGAGTCCGCGGTGATCTCCGGCGTCCACAGTGCATGGTCGACCAGCACGCCGGCGCCGCCGAGCACGTCCACCAGAGCCTCGACCTGGCCGGTCGCGGGCAACCTGTCGGGCGGCCTGCCTTCGTCCTGGCCGATGATCACCACGGTGACCGCCGCCGGGTTCGACCGCAGTATCGGGGCCTTCAGTTGGTCCGCGAGGCCGCGATAGTCCTTCGGCGGCGGGATGTCGGTCCGGATGCAGATACCCAGCTCGCCGGTGTGGGGGCCGCGATGCGTGCAGATCACCACCGACTCCTCGGGGACGAAGCCAAGCAGGTGCGGGACGGCCGCGATCAGGTCGCCCGGGGTTCGGATCTGGACTCGGGGTCGTTGCTTTGTTTGCATGGTCCGACTTTGCCTTGGCTGGGGGTTTCCGGGCCAGATGGCGGTTTTTGGGCTGTGGACAACTGGTTGTTGTGGACCGGGCGGGGCTTCGCGTTCTTTTTTTCGTTCGGGTGTCGGTTGGGTGTGCTACAGCCTGTGGCTCCACCCGTGGGTTGAGATCGGGTTCAACCCCGGTTCCGACGCGAAAACCCACTCCCCCAACGCATTCTTGGTACCAAGAACGCCACGGAGGGAGCCGGAGATGTCGTTGTCCACCACCTTGCTGGTCGCCGTCGCAGCGGTGCTGGTCGTGCTGCGAGTGATCGCGAAGCAGACGAAGGGCAGCGTCGTCACGACCCGCTCGCTCGTGGCGGTGCCGTTGATCATGATGGTCGTCGGCGTGTTCAGCGCGAAGGACGTCATCGCCACCGCCAAGCCCACCGACCTGCTGATGCTCGGCGTCGACGTGGTCCTATTGATCGTGCTCGGCGCGGCCCGGGGCGCGAGCGTGGCCGTCACCGAACGGGACGGCGCCGCGTTCCAGAAGGGTACGAAATGGACACTCGTGCTCTGGATCGCCACCATCGCCGTGCGCGTCGGTGTGATCTTCGCCGATCGCGCGCTGGGCCTGGACAGTGCGCTGACCAGCGCCTCGGTCGTGGTGACGCTGGGTGTCACGCTGGCCGCGCAGAACTGGATCATCTTCGAGCGGGCGCGCAGGCTCGGCATCCCGGTCGCGTCCAGGGGATGATGTCCTGGTGAGACGCGGCTGGCTGAGGGTTGCACCGACCGCCGTCCTGGTGATCACGATGGTCTCCGCCGGCGACAAGCTGTCGGTGCTGGGGGCGGTCCTCATCGTGGCGGCGGTCATCGGCACGCTCCCGCTGGTGTGGCTGGACCGGTTGCCCACCTGGACCGTCATCGTCGGGCTGGTCGTCCTCGCCCTGACCGGGCTGTTCCTGTCGATCGAGCTGCCGAGCGGGTTCTCGATCGCGCTGACCTACATCGCCGTCGGGTTCGCGGTCCGGGACGCCAAGGCCATGACGATGTTCGTCGTGCTGCCGGTCAGCCTGGCAGCCATCACGGTGAGCATCTTCGTCCGGCAGCACGGTTGGCTGGACTTCGCGGCGGCGCTGGCCGGGTTCGCCGCTTTGGTGCTCGCCGGGCAGACGCGGCGGCAGCGCAACGCGCGGATCGAGCAGACCGAACTGGCGCTGGCTCGTGCGCAGGCAGCGCGCGAGGAGCACGCCCGGGCTGCGGCGCTGGCGGAACGGGCGCGGATCGCGCGGGAGATGCACGACGTCCTGGCGCACTCCCTGGCCGGGCTGGCGCTGAACCTGCAGGGCGCGCGGTTGGTGCTGGTCCGGGACGGTGCTAGCGAGGAGGCGTTGCGCCAGATCGAACGCGCTCAGCAGCTGGCAACCGAGGGGCTGTCCGAGGCTCGGCGGGCCGTCGCCGCGCTGCGGTCAGACCGGCCGCGGTCGATCTCTTCGCTGGTCAGCGACTACGGCGCGGACGCGCATCTCACTGTGGTTGGTTCGGCCTCGCTGTCTGACGACACCGAGGACGCGCTGTACCGGGCGGTTCAGGAGACGTTGACCAACGTGCGGAAGCATGCGCCCGGGGCGCGCGTCGATGTCTTGCTCGAGCACGGCTCGCGGGAGGTCGCGCTGACTGTCACCAGCCAGGGTGGGCAGCGGACGGCTCCGGCTCCGGCTCGGGAGCGGGGGTTCGGGCTAATCGGGATGCGGGAACGGGCCGAGTTGCTGGGTGGGTCGCTGGAGGCCGGGCCCGTTGATGAGGGCTGGCGAGTTCGGATGACGGTGCCGACGTGAGGGCCTTGGGTGTCAAGCCTTCTGGGCGTCCGGCGGTGGACAACTCGGGGGTGTGGATAACTCGGGCTCATCCGGGCTTTGTCGGCTCTGGGTGTCGGGGCTCGTCGGTAGCGTTGTTTCTAGGGGTTCCCCCTTGGAGGGGACGCCGGTTGCGGCGTGGGCGGGTTTGGGTGGGCGAGGGCTTGGATCGCGGGAGTGGCGTGGGAAGCGTTTTCGGGTTCGCCCTTGGAAGGGACGCGGGCGCGGGTGGGCAGGGGACTCGGCTCGTGGGAGAGGTACCTGGGAAGCGTTTCGGATTCCCCTGATGGGACGGCGTGGGCGAGTGTGGTGGCGTGGACTTGGCTCGCGGGAGTGGCTTGGGAAGTGGACTATGCGAGAGGTCGGTGTGATGGTGATCGTCGGGATGGGCGGGGGTGGCAGTGATGGGAGGTGAGGGTGGACGGGTGCGGGTTGTGCTTGCTGATGACCAGGCGGTGGTGCGGGAGGGGTTGGTGACGTTGCTGGGGTTGTTGCCTGGGATCGAGGTTGTAGGGGCTGCCGCGGATGGGGATGAGGCGGTTCGGCTGGTCGCTGAGGTTCAGCCGGATGTGTTGCTGGTCGACTTGAAGATGCCCAACCGGGATGGGGTTTCCACCACTCAGGTTGTGCGCGCCGAGTATCCGGCGACCGAGGTTGTGGTGTTGACGACTTATGCGGATGACGAGTCGCTGCTCGCGGCTTTGCGGGCGGGGGCGCGGGGGTTTCTGACCAAGGATGCGGACGCCGAGTCGATCGCACAGGCGGTGCGGTCGGCCGCCGCTGGTCTGTCCACTGTCGACGGTGACCTGCAGAAGCGGCTGGTGGCTTCGGTGGGGGCTCGGCGGCCGGTGCAGCGGCCTGATGATGGGCTGACGCCGCGGGAGATCGATGTGCTGCAGCTCATCGCCGCCGGGTTGTCCAATGGGGAGATCGCGCGGCAGCTCGTCGTCAGTGAGGCGACGGTGAAGACGCATGTGAACCATCTGTTCGCGAAGCTGGGGTTGCGGGACCGGGCGCAGGCGGTCAGCTACGCGTACCGGACGGGGCTGGTCGAGCCCTAGAC
>CBIMJO010000660.1:0-5966 GCA_966244135.1 uncultured Actinocrispum sp.
TACTACACCACCAGCGAAGACGTGGACGCCATCGTCGCCGCGCTTCGGGACTACCGACGAGCAAAAGGATGATGCCATGACCGAAAGAGTTCCCCAGGCCGCTCCTGGGACCGCGCAGAACGAGCCTGGGGAGCTCTCCCGCCGGCTGACCTCACGCCAGCTCACCATGATCGCCATCGGCGGGGCGATCGGAACCGGGCTGTTCCTCGGTTCCACGCTCGCGATCGGCAACGCCGGACCGGCGGCCATCATCGCCTACATCGTCTGCGGCCTGGTCGCCCTCGTCATCTCCTGGGCGCTGGCCGAAATGGTCGTCCTGCACCCGGAAGCGGGCGCCTTCGGCACGATCGCGCACTCCTACATCGGCGCCTGGGCCGGGTTCGTGCTGCGCTGGACCTACTGGGCCGGGCAGATGATCGCGGTCGGCGGCGAGGTGATCGCGGCCGGCATCTACGTGAGGTTCTGGTGGCCGGAGGTTCCACTGTGGATTCCCGTGGTGGCGTTCTCGGTGCTCATCCTGGCCGTCAACGCGATGGCGGTGAGCATCTTCGGCAGCCTGGAGTACTGGTTCTCCATGGTGAAGGTGACCGCGATCGGCGTGTTCGTGATCCTCGGCCTGGTCATGATCTTCTTCGGCCTGCCCGGCGGTGACGCCACCGGCTTCGACAACCTGGTGTCGCACGGCGGTTTCCTGCCCAACGGGGTCAGCGGTCTGGGCATGGCCATGGTTTTCGCGCTGTTCAGCTACATCGGCACCGAGGTCGTCTCGGTCACCGCGGCCGAGTCGAAGGACCCGAAGAAGGACATTCCCCGGGCCGCGCGGCAGATGGTGTTCCGGCTGGGCCTGTTCTACGTGCTCGCGATCATCGTCATCGTGTCGATCACGCCGTGGACCGCGGCTGCCCAGGGCGGCACGCTCGAGTCCAGCCCGTTCGTCAAGGTCCTTGCCTCGGCGGGGATCCCGGCGGCCGCGGGGATCATGAACTTCGTCGTGATCACCGCCGCGCTGTCCAGCGCCAACACCAACCTGTACCTCACCACGCGGATGATGCACTCGTTGGCGTTGCACAGGTTCGCGCCCCGCTGGACCGCGAGGCTGACCAGGCACGGGGTGCCGCGCAACGCCCTCGCGGTGTCGGCCATCGGCATGGCCATCGCGGCGATCCTGTCCTCCCAGCAGAACTCCAACGCCTACCTGGTGATCTTCGGCATCTCCATCTTCGCCGCGATGATCGTGTGGATCCTGATCCTGGTGACCCACTTCGTGTTCCGGCTCCGGCGGCGCCGCCTCGGCCTGCCGCCCTCACCGGTCCAGCTGAAGGGCGCGCCGGTCACCACCGGGCTGACCGCGCTGTTCCTGCTGGGAGCCTTGATATCCACGTTCTTCATCCCCGGGATGGATCCCGCGTGGGAGTTCGGCATCCCGTTCTTCCTGTTGCTGCTGGCCGTCTACGCCGTGCTGCGGCGGCGGAACTGGCATGGCGACACCGAGAACCTGCTGACCGCGGAGCTGGCCCGTGAATGAGCGAGGCCGCTGGCCGCAAGGCCCAGATCGAGGACCACGCCCTGACCGCCGTGCCGCTCGCGGCCCGGCGGAGCGGGTGTGATAGCGATCCTGGCCCGGTTCGGCGGGCGCGCTGGCTTTGACCGACGCCGACTTCGCCCGGGACGCGCGGTCCACGAAGGACGTCGGCATCCTCGCCCTCGGCGGCGCGATCATGATCGACATCGTGATCGTGGTGCTGAACACCTACTCCGGCTCGCTGTCCCTGTCGAACCTGTTCGACGGGCTGCTCGGCCACAACGTGGGCCGGCCGGCCATGGTCGTGCTCGCGAACATCCTTGGCCTGCTGATGATCGCCGGTGACATCCTGGGCTACTTGCTGGTCCGTGACCACCGTGTGCGAAGGGCCACGGCTTCGAACCCGCCCGCGAGCGCGCCTTCCTGGCGGGCATGCTGAACGGCTTGGACGCGAGTGGCGTCCAAGCCGTCCTGAACCCCCGGCCGGGGAGTGCTGCGGTCAGCCGAACAGTCCCGCGTGAACTAACACGGGCCGTTGTCGGCCCAGACGTCGGCGCGGCCGGGTTCCTCGTTCTGCGTCCACCACTTGGCGGTCCAGGTGTGTTTGTTGTGCGAGACCTGGTTGTCCTTGACGTAGACGCTGGTGGACACCCATTCCGGCGCGCTGCACGGGCCGGGTGGCTTGGTGGTCGGCGGCGGGAGGTTCGGCGGGCTGGCGTTGGCCCAGCGGGTGCTGAACCTGGTGAAGTCCCAGGGGTTCTGGCTGATGTTGCTGCACACGCCGTTGTCCGAGGTGCCCACGCACGGGCGGTCGCGGTTGACCGACCAGAACGTGAAGCGCCCCATGTGGTGCCCGACGGCGTAGTCGTAGACGGTCTGGAAGTCGTTGGTGGTGAAGATCTCCGACACGTCGGACTTGCCGTTCATCCCGGAGAAGCCCATGTGGGTGTAGGCGGTGGCGCTGTCCCAGCCCATGTGGGTCATCAACAGGCCGTGGAACCCTTCCAGGGCGGACACCTGCGAGGAGCCGCCGTTGAACCCGCCGTCGAACGGCATGATCGAGAAGTTGTTCGGGCCCAGGCCGATCGACCGCGCCTGGTCCAGCAGCTGGGTGCCGAACCAGCCGGTGCCCGCGGCGGTGCCCGGCATGGTCACCGACACGAACAGGCCGGGGTTGCTGGCCTGCAACGTCTTCGCCGCGCCCAGCTCGTTCGCGATGGCCGCGGAGTTCTCGTACTCGGGCTCCTCCAGGTCGAAGTCGATCGCCCGCAGGCTGTACTTGCTGATCACCTGCTGGTAGGCCGCCGCGGTCGCCGCGACGGAACCACAGGTCTGGCCCAGTTTCGTGCCGCCATAACCACCGACGGACACCGACACGTCACCGCCGGCGCCGCGGATGCGGCTGATGACACCGGCGACCGCCGTGTCGGACGAGACCGGGTTCGTGCCGTCCCAGGTGGGGGAGCAGCCGCCGCCGTTGGGGGCCAGGATGAACGCGAGCTGGAACGCCTTCTGCCCGGTGGCGGACATGACCACCGTGGGGTCGGGCGGGTTGTTGCTCACGGGCATGAGGTACGGGGCCGAGGCGTACCAGTTGTCGGTCAGTGTCGCGGCCAGTGCAGGGTGCTCGCTCGCGGTGGCCAGCATGGTCGCCGCCGAAGCGGTGATCACGGCCATGGCCATACCAGCGGCGGCGGGCAGGGTGCGTCGCATATCCGCCTCCGTAAGAGTGCTGCCTTTCAGAGTTGGACTAGACCAATTGATTGTCAAGAGCCGGGTGGCAACTTTGTGCTGTGCACCCCCGGCTCTGTCCGTTATGGACGTTATTCCCCGGCTTTGACGGCGGTGACCAGCCGCGTGCCCATCCACGGGCCGCCCCACCACACCCGCCACCCCAGCGTCCGGACCTGGACGTTCTGCGCGCCAAGCTCGATGAGCCGCCGCTGATACTCGCCGACGGCGCTGATGTCCACGATCGCCAGCCGCCCACCCGGCCGCAGCACCCGCACGGCCTCGTCAACGGCCGTAGCCCGCGCAGCCTCCCCACGGATGTTGTGGATGGCCAAGCTGGACACCACCACGTCGAACCCCGCATCCTCGAACGGCAACCCGGTCAGATCCCCGGTGTGCAACTCGACCCGCTCGGCCACACCCCGAACTGCCCCACCATCCCTACCAACGCCACCACCGGAACCAGGACCCACCAACCCAGCCCGGCAAGCGCGAACCCAACAACCCACCCAACCCCGCCCAGCACCCCGCACCCGATCCCGAACAACGCCCAAGGCGCGTCCACCCCATACGAACCCCGCCGAACGCCCACCGCAGCCCCCAATCCTCGATGGACCAATCCTAGGTCCGCCGATCCCGGATAGTGGATCATTCGGCGCCAGCCCGTGGGAAGCCTTACTCTCCCTGGACGGCCGGATTGTTGAGGGAGTTGCGATGGGGCACGTGCTCAGGCGCGTGGTGGGGTTCCTGCTGCTGGTGCTGGTGGGGTTCGTGCCGGTGGGCGCGGCGGCGGCGCAGGCCGCCGGGCAGCAGCCCGTGGTGCGGGTGGGGACGGAGGGCACGTACCCGCCGTTCTCGTTCCACGATCCCGGGACGCAGGAGCTCACTGGATACGACATCGAGGTGATCAAGGCGATCGCCGCGAAGGCCGGGTGGCGGCTGGAGTTCGTCGAGACGCAGTGGGACGCGATCTTCCCCGCGCTGGATGCGAGCCGGATCGACGTGATCGCCAACCAGGTCTCGGTGAACGACGAGCGCAAGGCCAAGTACGGCCTGTCCTCGACCTACACGTACTCCCATGGGGTGATCGTCCGGCGGAAGGGCGACGACCGGATCAAGACGCTGGCCGACCTCAAGGGCAAGACGACCGCGCAGTCGGCCACCAGCAACTGGGCCAAGGTCGCGCGGGACGCCGGGGCGAACGTCGAGGCGGTGGAGGGGTTCGCGCAGGCGGCGGCGCTGCTCGTGCAGGGCCGGGTGGACGCGATCGTCAACGACAACATCGCCGTCCTGGACTACCTGGCCACCACCGGCTCCCAGGACGTCGAGATCGCCGGGAACGCGGGCAACGAGTCCAGCGAGCAGGCCCTCACCTTCCGCAAGAGCGACCAGACCCGCCTGGACCAGGCGAACCAGGCGATCGCCGCGCTCAAGGCCGACGGCACGCTCAACACCCTCTCGCGGAAGTACTTCAAGGCCAACGTTTCCGTGCCCGACGGTGGCAGCGCGGACCTGTCCGGCGGGCGCGGCCACCGAAGTACGTGGGAGATCGTCGGGAACACCGCGTGGCCCATGTTCATCGGCCTGGTCAAGGTGACGATCCCGTTGACCGCCTTGAGTTTCGCGATCGGGCTCGTGCTCGCGTTGTTCGTCGCCCTCGCGCGGATCTCGTCCTACAAGGTGCTCGCCGGCCTGGCCCGCGCGTTCATCTCGATCATCCGCGGCACACCGTTGCTGTTGCAGCTGTTCATCGTGTTCTACGGCCTGCCGCAGATCGGGTTGAAGTTCGACCCGTTCGCCGCGGCCGTGATCGCGTTCAGCCTCAACGTGGCCGGTTACGCGGCGGAGGTCGTCCGTTCGGCGATCCTCGCGGTGCCGCGAGGCCAGTTCGAAGCGGCGGCAACGGTCGGGCTCGACTATTCTCAGACGCTGCGCCGCATCATCCTGCCGCAGGCGGCGAGGACCGCGGTGCCGCCGCTGTCCAACACGTTGATCTCCCTGTTGAAGGACACGTCACTGGGATCGGTGGTGCTGCTGACCGAACTCTTCCGTGAGTCGCAGCTCGCGGCGGCGGAGAGCAACGAGTTCCTTGCCCTGTACTCGTTCGCCGGGTTGTACTACTGGGTGATCTGCGTCGGCCTGTCCGCGGCGCAGAAACGACTGGAGAACCGACTGAGCAGGTACGTGATCGCATGACCGAGACACCAGAGCAGGCCCGCATCCGGGTTCACGGGCTGGAGAAGGCCTTCGGCGACCACAAAGTGCTGCGCGGCATCGACTTCGAGTCCGCCCGCGGCACCTCGACCGTCCTTTTGGGACCGTCCGGTTCGGGCAAGACCACCGTCCTGCGGTCGCTCAACGTCCTGGAGACCCCGGACAGCGGCGTGATCGGGATCGACGACGTCGAGGTCGACTTCAGCCGGCTGCCGCCGGGCAAGGCCGGACGCAAGCAGAGCAGCCGGTTGCGTGCGCAGAGCGGGATGGTCTTCCAGTCCCACAACCTGTTCCCGCACCGCACGGTGCTGGAGAACATCATCGAGGGCCCGGTCATCGCGCAGAAACGCGAGTACGACGAGGCCGTCGCCGACGCGGAGGCCCTGCTCGACCAGGTCGGGCTCGGTGATCGCGCGAACGCCTACCCGTCCCAGCTCTCCGGCGGGCAGCAGCAACGCGTCGGGATCGCGCGGGCTCTCGCGCTCAAGCCGCGCGTCGT
>CBIMJO010000661.1:0-5959 GCA_966244135.1 uncultured Actinocrispum sp.
CCACACGTATGCGTAGGCGAAACCGACGGTCGCGATGAACAGGACGATCTCCACCAGGCCGAACGCGCCCAGCGCCTTCGCGGTGACCGCGAAGGGGTAGAGGAAGACCATCTCGATGTCGAACAGGATGAACAGCATCGCCGTGAGGTAGTAGGCCACCGGCACGCGCCCACCACCCACAACCGGGTGGGGCGACGGCTCGATGCCGCACTCATACGCGTCCATCTTGGCCCGGTTGTACCGCTTCGGCCCGACCAGCGACCCCAGCGTCGCGGAGACCGCGGCGAAACCCAGCCCCAGCAAGAACAGGAACACGAACGGCAGATACGAGCCGAGCTCGGTGCCTCCGCCCTGTGCCAGCACCACGTCGTCCAGCATTGACGTCGCCGTCCTTTCCCCGCGCCTCTCACGCCTCGTCGGCACCCTAAGGGGTGTTGCTCACACCCCTCGTGGTTAGGCAGCCCTAACCTGACACCCGTCCGGTTGGCGTTTGGCCGCCCCAGCCAGCGAGAACGTTCGTCGACCAGCTTGTGAAAGTCTTCACAAGCTATCCCATGAGTTTGTGAAGCGATTCACAGGACATGCGAGAGTCTAAGACCTACCCCACAGCAGGAAACCGCCGGGCACCGATCTCCCCATGTGACCCTCCTCATCCCAGTGTGGACATCCACCCCGATGGCAAGAACCAGACAAAATCGGCGCGCGTACCCCCTGGTGATCGCCTGTGTTCGGGCCTCGCGGAGGGCGGGCGGCTAGGAGAAGAGGTGGGGTGGCTGGGGGCGGGAGAGGTGGGGCGGCGCGGTCGGTGCGCGTGACGGGCACCTGAAGTTTGGGCCAATTCCGGATGGACAGCGGGGGCGAGCGGCGGAGCTGGAAGCCGATTGGCCGGGCAGGCGGCCCGAACGGCGAGCACCCCGGCTCGAGGGACCCCAAGGGTGCGGGCGAGAGAAGAACGGATGGGGTGGCGGGGAGAGAAAGCGGCGGGCGCAGCGGGCACGAGACGGCCGAAGCAAGCAAGGGGTGAAGGCGGGCAGAAGAGACGGCGGCGTGGGGGAAGTACCGAAGCCGCTCGGAGCTGGCCCAATCCAGGAGCACAGCGGAAGCCAGCAACCCAGCGGCAAAGTACCGATGCCGCCCCAGGCTGGGCCAATTCAGGAGCACAGCGGGAGCGAGGAGCGGAGCTGTAAGCGGACCGGATCAGCCAGGTTGGAAGTCGAAGGCAGGACAACCGACCCGCCCAGCGAGCACAGCCCGAGCCAGCGACCAGGTCCAAAAGGGAGCGGCCTGAAGTCGGTGAAATCGGAGGCGAGCCCGGAAGTGGCGGGTAGGCGCGTAAGCGCAGCAGACCCCAGCCTCGTGCTCTCTCCCCACGAACCCCCGGCGAAGCCGGGGGCACCCCGGCACCCCCTCTGGGTGGTCAGCCCTGCGGCGAGCGGAAACCCCCTATCGAAGGGGACCTAACGAAGCGCAGGCGCGATCCGAGAAGCCACGGAGATCATCCGGTCGACGACATCCCCGTCCCGAGGATCAAAACACCCGGACAACCCCTTGTGCACCAAAGGAATCAGCGCATTCACGCGCAACCCATAACGAGTGGCGAGCCGCATCAGCCGAGGCCGCCCAATGATCTTCGCGAAGATGTTCCCCAGCCGGTAGTACCCACCGAGGACATCCCGGATCGCAACCGGATAGGCCTCAAGAGCCTTCTCCCGGGAAAGCCCCGGCCGCCGAGCAAGAGCCTGCACAACACACTCAGCGGCGATCCGCGCAGACTCCATCGCCGCCGCGATCCCCTCCCCGTTGAACGGAGAGACCATCCCGCCGGCATCGCCGATCAACAGCAACCCGTCCCGGTAGTGGGGTGTGCGGTTGAACCCCATCGGCAGGCCCGCCCCGCCGACCTTCCCGAGCGCGTTCTCCTCCCGGAACCCCCACTCCTCGGGAGTCGAGTCCAGCCACTGCCGCAACAGCGCCCGGTAGTCGGTGTTCCGGAACGAAGGTGAGGTGGACAGCGTCCCCAGCCCCACGTTCACGGTCCCGTCCCCCAGCGGGAACACCCATCCATAGCCAGGCAGAAGCTTGGGGTTCGCCGGGTCACTCCGGTCCCACAGCTCCAGGTGGCCCTCGATGAAGTCGTCCTTGGACCGCGGCGACGCGTAGTACCGCCGCACCGCGACCCCCATCGGCCGTGAGTCGATCTTCTCGATCCCCACCGACAACGCCAGCCGCGCGGAGACCCCATCGCAGGCCAGTACGAGGGGCGCCTTGTAGGTCACTTCAGTCCGCGATGGCCCGATCTTCGCCCGCACGCCCACGACCCGGCCGGTAGGTGAGGTCACCGCGCCCAGCACGGTGGTGTTCTGCTGCAGGCGGGCCCCCGCGCGCTCGGCGGTCTTGGCCAGCAGCTCGTCGAAGTCCTGCCGCGTGCGCGACACCCCGTACGGCGGCATCGAGGACAGCTCCGGCCAGGGTAGGTGCAGCGTGAGGTCGCCCGCGATGATCCGCAGGGCGTTGTTGTGCACCCACCCGGCTTCCTCGCTGGTGTCGATGCCGAGGTCCACCAGCTGCTTCACCCCTCGCGGGGTCAGGCCGTCGCCGCACACCTTCTCGCGGGGGAACTGCGACTTCTCCAGCAGGAGCACGTCCACCCCGGCCCGCGCCAGATACGTGGCGGCCGTCGAGCCGGCTGGTCCGGCGCCGACGACGATCACCTCGGCGTCGTCGTCCGGGTGTCGGCGCGTGCTCATCCGGGGCTCCCTCGATCTAACTTGTGAATGCTTTCACGATCTCCGTTCACCCGATTCTAGCTTTGTGAACCGGGTGTGAGCTGCGACACGATAAGGGGATGACTCTGGAACGGCTGCGCTCCGCGCTCTGGCAGACGCCGATCCCGACATCACCGCCCACCGACAACGGCTACCAGGAAGCGCTGGGGCTCAACCTGCTCGCCCTGGCCCTGCGCCTGGAACACGTCGACCGGATGTCCGAGGCCCTCACCCTCGCCGACTCCACCCACATGACCCGGTCGGTCAGCATCGACGTCAACCTGACCGTCCTGACGCCCGACCAGAAGCAGGCTCTGAGATCGGATCCCAACGGCACCAAGGACCCCGGCGCGGTCTGGCTCCCGGTAGCCAGACAGGCCCGGACCGACCAGGCGCCCGTCGTCGTGCGCGACGCCTCGGGCGGCGTCATGCCGCGAGCCACCCACCAGGAGACCGCGCGTGCCCTGACCCACGGCATGTCCAAGGCGTTCCGGATGTTCCTCGAAGCCGACCCGCGGGCGGCCGACCCGCACGAGACCCTCTACGGCATCCGCCACGGCCTGCACCGGTCCCGGTGGCTGATCCAGGCGACCATCGCGAACCTGATCGACAACGGCGGCCATCACTGGGACCTCCCCGCCGACCACGCCCGCCGCAACCGCAAGACCGACTCGGAGAGCATCCGCGAACGCGCCGACCAGGCCCTCGCCCAGCTCTTCCCGGAGGACAGCGCCTTCCTGAGGCTCCTCGACATCGCGTCCTCGGAGTACCTCCTGGTCACCGAGGTCCCGACCGCCAACCCCCAGGTGTTCCTCCAGTTCGACGCACCCGTCATGCCCGCCTACGCCGACCGGCGGCGCGCACGGGTGTGGGGCGCGATCCCAGAACACGAGTTCACCGTGCGGTACCAGACGGTCATCCCCCGGGCGGTGAACTCGTACCACGTCGCCATCGAGGTCCCGCCGGAGATCCAGGTCCGCAGGTTCTTCCTGACCAGCGACGTCGACGGCCCCGCCCTGAGAACGCTCGTCAACGACATCCGCGCGGTCGCCGACGAGTACGACGACCTGAATGCCGTCTCCCCCAAGCTGCTCGAACAGGAACTGCAGAGCATCGCCTCCCGGCTGGCCGAGTTCGGCCGCCGCCGGCACCGGGATCTGGCCTCGTTCAAGGACTACCTCGCCGACTGCTACACCGGTTTCACCAACCGCCAGCCGCCGTTCCCGGCCAAGGACGAGAACGACCTGCCGGTGACCTGGCTTTCCGGGTTCGCCCAACGCTATGAGGCCGACCACTACCGCAAGCTCGCCGACGGCGTGTTCACCGCGGACGTGTTGCGCAGGATCGCCGACCAGCTCGAATCGGAGGACATGGACCAGGACCTGTACGTGGACAACGATCCCCGGGACAACGCGGGCCACGCGCACTGGCGCCGCCGCCCGTTCGGCTCGGACCCGCAGTCCGTGGAACCCGTAGAGGCCAACGTGTACATCGCGCTCGCCGACGAACCCTCCTTGGCCAGCAGCGTTTCCACCCTGCTGTTCGGGGTCACGCTGCTGGTGCTCGGCTTCGCGCTGGTCCTGCAGCCGCAGTTGTTCGGCGGGATCCCGATCCTGGGCCCGATCGGCGCCAGGCTGTCGCCGGATGTCAACGGCAGCAGCCCTTTGGCGTCGGCGGACGCGGTCGTGACGGTGCTGCTCCTGGTTCCCGGTCTGCTGCTGTCCAGACTGGCCATTCCGTCCCGCCGATCGGTCCTCGGCCGGCTGAGACTGTTCCCTCGATATGTTGCCTACGCGGCGATGGCGATCGCGGGTGTGCTGGCGCTGTGCGTCGCGTCCGTGCACGCCGACGGGCTCGCGGCGCCATTTGCGGTGGCGATCACCGGCCTCGCCCTGCTTATCTTGCTGCTGTTGGCCGACGCGGTGGCGCGGCGGGCGAAGCGGCGCGACCTGGTGCCGGTCAACAAGGTCAGCCCCGGCTGGCTGATCGCGGAGATCGGGCGCACGGACACCAAACGGGACTGTGCGGTGAACTTCTCAACCCTGGGGCGGGACAGCCGTGGCTGACATCACTCGGCAGTACCCGGCGCTGGCCAAGGTGGCGGCCCGGGCCGCGGGCGCCGCGAGCGCGGCCGTGCGGTTCAACGTCAGCCACTTCGACGGCACCGACAACGAGCCGATGTTCGACACCGCGCCGCCGTCGGATCCCTTGCAGGTGGCCGGGGAGATGCTGGCCACACAGGTCGGCGGCGTCGGGTTCCGGCTGCACACGTGGTCGCCGATGACACCTGGGCATCCGGGCGCCGGGGTCACCGCGGCCGAAGTGGACGACGGGCTCTACGACGGCAGCGTGGTGATCAACCCGGACTTCCTGTACGACTCAACGCACTCCACCGAGATCCTGCTCACCCTCGGGCATGACCCGTGGCGGCCGGACTTCACCGACTCCCTGATGATCACCAGCGCATACAAGGCGATGACCGGGGCGGCCGGACTCGAAGTGCCGATCCTGTTCCTGCAGTCGCCGGTCGCCCCGTACAAGGACCCGCCGCCGCGCTACCGGGCGGACGGGTCCGGCGAGGCGCCCAGGGTCTCCAACGGCATGGCCCTGCGGATGTTGATCGGCCTGGACAGCAGCAACCCGCGCAAACGCTTGGCACTGGTGCGGAAGATCGCGTGGGTGGCGGCCGAGCACGGGATGGGCCTGCAGGTCACCGACCGGCGGTTCGGCCGGGTGCGCGGCGAGTGGTGGTCCGTGCTGCGGCACGAACCCGATGTGTACCAACGGAAGAAGGTCGAGATGTTCGGCTGGGCCCCGGCCGGCCTGCCGGACACCGCGCACCTGCTGACGTTCGTCGGGCCGGCGCGGATCGGTTCGTCCGGGGCGATCGCGTCCGACCTGATGGCCCGCAACGTCGGCGTGCTCGCGGTGTCCGAGGTGTCGTTGCAGGAGATCGCGTTCATCAACATCGTCACGCCGGTCGCGCCCGCCCGCGTCACCGCCGCCACCCCAGCGGGCCTGTGCGTACCGATCAGCGCCGGACTCGGCGCGGTGGCCAGCGACTGTGGCCTGACCCGCCGGCGCGATGCCCGCGCACCCAGCCCGATCAGCGACACCCCCGCATGCGACTACCAGGTCCTGCGCACGGGTCCGGTGTCACTGCACGTCACCGACACCGCGGCGCACCGGCCGAT
>CBIMJO010000662.1:0-5955 GCA_966244135.1 uncultured Actinocrispum sp.
AGCGCGCAGGCGAGGAGGTAGGAGTGCGACATGTTGCTCGCCGCGTCGCCGAGGAAGGTGAGCCGGAGGCCGGCGAGGTCGCCCTTGTGCTCGGTCACGGTGAGGAGGTCGGCGAGCAGCTGGCACGGGTGGAACTCGTCGGTCAGCGCGTTGACCACGGGAACCTTCGAGACGGAGGCCATGGCGTCGATCCGCTTCTGCGCGTAGGTCCGCCACACCACCGCGTGCACGTACCGGGACAGCACCCGCGAAGTGTCCTCAATGGTCTCCTCGCGGCCGAGCTGCATCATCCGGCCGTCCACGATGATCGGCTGCCCGCCCAGCTGGGCGATGCCGACCTCGAACGACAGCCGGGTGCGGGTGGAGTTCTTCTCGAACAGCACCGCGACGCTCTTCGGACCGGCCAGGGGCTTGTGCCCCAACGGGTCGCGCTTCAGCTCGTCGGCCAGGTCGAGCACCTCGGCCAGCTCGTCCGGCCGCAGGTCGTCGTCCCGCAGGAAGTGCCTCATGATCCCTCCAGGGCGGTGGGCAGGTCGGCGACGAACCGCGCGGCGTCGTCGTGCGTCAGGATCAGCGGCGGGGCCAGCCGGATCACCTCGGGCTGGATCGGGTTGATCAGGTAGCCGGTCTTCTCCGCGGCCGCGGCCACATCGGCGGACTTCTTGTCCCGCAACATGATCCCGATCAGCAGGCCCGCCCCGCGGACACCGGCGATGTTCGGGTGCCCCAGGTTCTCCACGCCCGCGACGATCTCCTTGCCGACCGCGGCGGTGTGCTCCACCAGGCCTTCGGACGCGATCGTGTTGAGCATCGCCAACGCGGCCGCGGCGACCACCGGGTTGCCGCCGAACGTCGTGCCATGGTGGCCGGGTACGAACAGGTTCGCGTTGTCGCCCACCGCGATGCACGCGCCCATCGGCAGGCCCGCGCCCAGGCCCTTGGCCAGGGTGAAGATGTCCGGGACGACGCCGACCTGCTGGAAGGCGAACCACGAGCCCAGGCGCCCCAACCCAGTCTGAACCTCGTCCAGGATCAGCAAAGCGCCGTGCTTGGTGGTGATCTCCCTGGCGGCCTGGAGGTAGCCCTCCGGCGGCACGACAACGCCCTGCTCGCCCTGCACGGGTTCGACGATGAACGCGGCCGTCTCGCCGTCGATGGCCTCCTCAAGGGCCTTCACGTCACCGAAGGGAACGTGCGTGATGCCCGGGAGCAGCGGCTGGAACGGCGTGCGCTTGGGCTCCTGGCCGGTGAGCGTCAGCGCGCCCATCGTGCGGCCGTGGAAACCCCCTGTGGTGGCAACGAGTTTGCTGCGGCCGGTGCGCCGGGACAGCTTCAGCGCGGTCTCGACCGCCTCCGCGCCGGAGTTGGTGAACAGCACCTTCCCGGTGAGCCCGGCCAGGTCCAGCAGGCGTTCGGCCAGCTCGAGCGCGGGCTTGTTGATGTACAGGTTGGACGTGTGCGACAGCTTGCCGATCTGCTCGGTGACCGCGGCGATGATCGCCGGGTGGGCGTGGCCGAGCGCGTTCACCGCGATGCCGCTGACCAGGTCCAGGTATCGGTTGCCGTCGGTGTCCCAGACGTAGGCGCCCTCGCCTCGCTCCAGCGCCAGCTTGGGGGTGCCGTAGTTGTTCATCATCGCGGCTTCCCACCGCGCCTGGTAACTCACTCGGACTCACCTTCCTCTGGCAACACCATCGTCCCAACACCTTTGCTCGTGAAGACTTCCAGCAGAACCGAATGCGCGAGGCGGCCGTCGATCACATGCGCGCTCGGGACCCCACCCCGGACCGCACGCAGGCACGCCTCCATCTTCGGCACCATGCCGCTGGCCAGGCCGGGCAGGATCTTTTCCAGCTCGTCGGCGTCGATCCGCGACACCAGCGAGGACTTGTCCGGCCAGTTCTTGTACAACCCTTCGACGTCCGTGAGGACGACAAGCTTCTGCGCGTTCAACGCCACCGCGAGCGCGGCCGCCGCGGTGTCGGCGTTCACGTTGTGCACCACGCCGTCCGCGTCCGGGGCCACTGTGGACACGACCGGGATCCGGCCCGCCGCCACGATGTCCTGCACCGCGGCCGGGTTCACCGTGACGACATCGCCTACCAGGCCGAGGTCGACGGTCTCGCCGTCCACGTCCAGGCTCCGGCGTTCGGCGGTGAACAGGTGCGCGTCCTCACCGGACAGTCCCACCGCGTACGGGCCGTGCGCGTTGATCAGCCCGACGAGCTCCCGGCCGACCTGGCCGACCAGGACCATCCGGACGACGTCCATGGCCTCGGGCGTGGTCACCCGCAGGCCGCCGCGGAACTCGCTCTCGATGCCCAGCCGGTCCAGCATCGCGCCGATCTGCGGGCCACCGCCGTGCACCACAACGGGTTTGATGCCCACCGTGCGCAGGAACACCATGTCCTGCGCGAAAGCCTTCTTCAGGTCCGCGTCGATCATGGCGTTGCCGCCGTACTTGACGACGACCAGGGCTCCATGGAACTCCTGCAGCCACGGCAAAGCCTCGATCAGGACGGCCGCTTTGAGGTCAGCGTCGTTGTTCATGACGAGTAAGCGCTGTTCTCTTCGACGTAGCCGTGCGAGAGATCCGTGGTCAGGATGGTCGCCTCGGACTGCCCCAGCGCGAGGTCGATGACGATGTCGATGTCCCGGCCGGACAGGTCCGCGCCGGACCGGTCCTCACCGCGGGTTCCCTTGTCCATCACGCGAACCCCGTTGATGATGATCGAGAGCAGGTCCGGGTCGATCTCGGCGGGCGCGCGGCCCAGCGCCATCGCGATCCGCCCCCAGTTCGGGTCACTGCCGAACAACGCGGTCTTCACGAGGTTGTCCTCGGCCACGATCCGGCCGATCAGCACGGCGTCGTCCTCGGTGACCGCGCCCTTGACGGTGATCGCGATCTCCTTGGTCACGCCCTCGGCGTCGCCCTGGAGCTGCTTGACCAGGTCGGCGCTCACCTCGGTGAGCACCGCCGCGAAGTCCTCATAGGACGGTGTGACCCCGGACGCGCCAGAGGCCAGCACCAGCACGGTGTCGTTGGTGGACGTGCCGCCGTCGACGTCGAGGCGGTCGAAGGTCTTGTTCGTGGCCTGGCGCAATGCCTTGTCGAGGGTGTCGCCGTCGATGTCAGCGTCGGTGGTGATCACGCTGAGCATCGTGGCCATGTTCGGCGCGAGCATGCCCGCGCCTTTCACGAACCCGCCGACCGACCAGCCCTCCGCGTGCTCCGCCCACGCCTGCTTGGGGTGCGTGTCCGTGGTCATCACCGCGGTCGCCGCATCGACGGAGTTCTTGCCCAGTGCGGCTTTCGCGCTGTCCACACCGGACAGAACCTGCTCCATCGGCAGACGTTCGCCGATCAAGCCGGTCGAGCAGACTGCGACCTCGATCGCGCCGCACTCGAGCACCTCGGCGACCTTCTCGGCGGTCGCGTGGGTGTCCTGGAAGCCTTCCGGGCCGGTGCAGGCGTTGGCGCCACCGGAGTTCAGCACGACCGCGCGCAGCCGGCGCTCCTTGATCACCTGCTGGGACCACAGCACCGGCGCGGCCTTGACCTTGTTCGTGGTGAACACACCCGCGGCCGCCTGGCCGGGGCCGTCGTTCACCACGAGCGCCAGGTCCAGCGCGCCGCTCTCCTTGATCCCGGCGGCGACCCCAGCCGCCCGGAACCCCTTGACGTCGGCGACTCCCTTGTCACGGTTGATCGCGCTGTTTTGGTCGATCACGGTGCGACTCCCACGGTCGACAGCCCGGTGGTCTCGGGCAGGCCGATGGCGATGTTCATGCACTGCACGGCCGCGCCGGCGGTGCCCTTGGTCAGGTTGTCGATGGCGGCCACCACGACGAGCCGGTTCGCGTCCTCGTCGACGGTGACCTGGAGCTGCACCGCGTTCGAAGCCAGCACAGCGCCGGTGGTCGGCCAGCTGCCGGCAGGCAGGAGGTGGATGAACGGCTCGTCGGCGTAGGCCTTGGTGTAGATCGCGAGCACGTCGTCAAGCGTGCGGCCGGGCTTCAGGTTCGCGCTGCAGGTGGCCAGGATGCCGCGTGGCAGCGGCGCGAGGACCGGCGTGAACGACACGTTGACCTGGGCGCCGGCGGCCTTGGTCAGGTTCTGAATGATCTCGGGGGTATGCCTATGCGTCCCGCCGACTCCATATGCACTCAGCGAGCCCATCACCTCGGAGCCCAGCAGGTGCGGCTTGAGCGACTTGCCCGCGCCGGACGTCCCGGACACCGCGACGATCACGACGTCGGGTTCGACCAGGTCAGCGGCCACAGCGGGGGCCAGCGCGAGGGACGAGACGGTCGGGTAGCAGCCGGGCACGGCGACCCGCTTGGTGTTCTTCAGCGCGTCCCGCCCACCCGGCAATTCAGGCAGGCCGTAGGGCCAGGTGCCCGCGTGGTCGCTGCCGTACCAGCGCTTCCAGGCGTCCGGGTGCTCCAGCCGGTGGTCCGCGCCACAGTCGATGACCAGGGTGTCCTCACCCAGCTCAGCGGCGATCTTGGCGGACTTGCCGTGCGGCAGGGCGAGGAAGACGACATCGTGGCCGCCGAGCTGCTCGGCCGTGGTGTCACCGAGGACGCGGTCGGCGAGCGGGAGCAGATGCGGCTGGTACTGCCCGAGCGTCATGCCCGCGCTCTGCCCGGCCGTCACCGCCCCGATCTCCACCTCCGGATGCCCCAGTAACAGGCGCAACAGCTCCCCGCCCGCGTACCCACTGGCACCCGCCACCGCGACCCTGACCGTCATATGGATGATTATGCACGATCATGCAAGCTCACTCAAAGAGGATTCCCTCGTTCGTGGTGAGGTTCACCTGAGCAGCGGCAACTGCTGGGTGAGCATCTGGAGCTGGGCACGGATCAGCTCCAGGTCCGGTGGGGTGTGCAGTTCGATCATCACGCTGCCGACCTGGTCGGCGACGTCGGCGAACTCGTCGGCGGACTTCTGCAGCTGCGCGTAGAGCGGGTGCGCCTTGGCGCGGGCGACATCGCGTTTGGTGAAGACGGGCACGGCGGCCTGGCCTGCGTCGCCGAGGACCTGGATCTCGGCGAGTTTGGCCGTCATGGTCTCCGCGATCCGGGCCAGCCAGTCGGCCGCGGCGCAGTCGGGCAGCGTGCCGAGCAGCCGCGCCACCGCGCGTGCCGACTCCTCACACCGGCTCACCGGTCTGACCCACACCTGATCGACGTGCTGGGGCGGCGGTTTGAGCGGCTCGAGTGGCTCGGACGGCGGCTTGGGCGCCCGCCGCGGGGAGAATACCCACATCACGGCGCCCATCAGCGCACCGACCGGCAGCCCGATGAACGCGATACCAAGAAGTCCCAGGGCGAGCGGCCCATCGACCGCTTCGTCCCACCCACCTACCGCCACACCGAACAGCATCACTACCGGGAACACGAGCAACCCGGCGAGCGCGCCGCTGCGGATCATCCTGCCTAAGCCACTCGTACCCATCCGATCCCCCAGCCCGATGCCTCGATTCTAGGCCGGAGGTGTTCTGGGACAAGGGCTTTAACGCGACCCTGACGCCCTCAGTCGCCGGTCGCACCGTCGATGCACTCGCGCAGCATGTCCGCGTGGCCGTTGTGCCGGGCGTACTCCTCGATCAGGTGGATGTAGATCCAGCGCAGCGACCGCTGACCGCCGCGTTCGTGGGTGAACAGGTCGTCCAGGGAGGCGCCCGCGATGCCCGCCCGGACCGCGTTCCACTCGTCGACCAGGGCGGTGAACTCCGCCTCGGCGTTGGCCGGATCCGGCCGGAGCAGGTCCGCGTCCTGATCGTCGGCGGTCGAGTAGAGCAGGCCGATGTCCTCGCCGAGGAACCGTTTGCGGAACCACATCCGCTCCACGTCGGTCATGTGCCGGATCAGGCCCTGCAGCGACAAAGTGGACGGTGGCACCGAGCGCCGGGCCAGCTCCTCGGCGGTCAGGCCGGCGCACTTGCG